>JASHXN010000140.1 GCA_030043505.1 Thermoplasmata archaeon | reverse complement strand
CTGCTCCGGGCGGTAGAGGTCGACGTGGCCGGGCTGGCCGCGCGACTGCGGACCGAGCTGCAGGGCCGGCCGTCCGCCGACCATGTCGCGCCGTCGGACCAGTACCTCTCTCGAAGCCTCTCCCAAGTCCTCGAGGCCGCCGAGGCGGAGGCGTCCAAGCGTGGCGACCGCTACACGTCGCTCGACCAGCTGCTTCTGGGGCTCGCTTCCGTCGCCTCCCCGGCGCGCAAGGCCCTGGAAGAGGGCGGCGCCAACGCGGCCGCCCTCCGCGCGGCGGTCGACCGGGTGCGAGGCGGGGCTCGACCGGTGGCCGGACGAGGGGACGAAGCGCAGTACCAGGCGCTGGAGAAGTACGCCCGCGACCTCACGCAGCTCGCCCGGGGGCGCAAGCTCGACCCGGTGATCGGCCGCGACGACGAGGTGCGCCGGGTCATCCAGATCCTCTCGCGCCGCACGAAGAACAACCCCGTGCTGGTCGGCGAGCCCGGGGTCGGAAAGACCGCGGTCGTCGAGGGGCTCGCCCAACGGATCGCCGCGAACGACGTGCCGGACGCGCTGCGCGACAAGCGGGTCCTGGCGCTCGACCTTGGGGCGCTGCTCGCGGGGGCGAAGTTCCGGGGAGAGTTCGAGGAGCGGCTGAAAGCGGTCCTCTCGGAGGTCGAACGGTCCGAGGGGAAGGTCCTGCTGTTCATTGACGAGCTCCACACCCTCATCCACGCCGGGGCGACGGAGGGAGGCGCCCTGGACGCTTCCAACTTGCTGAAGCCGGCGCTCGCGCGGGGAACGCTCCACTGCATCGGCGCCACGACGACCCAGGAGTACCGCAAGTACATCGAGAAGGACGCCGCGTTCGAACGCCGATTCCAGCCGGTCCCGGTCGCCGAGCCGTCGGTCGAGGACACCGTCTCGATCCTGCGGGGACTGAAGGAGCGCTACGAGATCCACCACGGCGTACGGATCGCCGACGCCGCGCTCGTCGCCGCCGCGACACTCAGCGCGCGGTACATCCCGGACCGCCACCTGCCCGACAAGGCGATCGACGCCGTGGACGAAGCCGCCTCCGGGGTGCGCCTCGCCCTAGACTCCCGCCCCGGGGAGCTCGACCAGCTGACCCGGCGCATCCGGCAGCTCGAGATCGAGCGGACCGCGTTGAAGAAGGAGTCCGACGCCGCGAGTCGCGACCGGCTCAAAACCCTCGAGCGGGAGCTCGCCGGTCTGACCGAGCGGGAAGCGGGCCTCCGCGCGCAGTGGGAGCGGGAGCGGGTCCAGGTGGAGAAGCTGCGAGCCCTCCGCGCCGAGCTGGACGCCGCCCGGGCCGACGAGGCCCGCGCGGAGACCGCCGGCGAACTGGAGACCGCCGCGCGCCTGCGCTTCGGCCGCGTCCCGGAGCTGGAGAAGGAGATCGCCCGCCTCGCCGCCAAGGGCGCGGCGGACGGACCGAGTTCCACCCTCCTGCGCGAAGAGGTCGGAGAAGCGGACGTAGCGCGGGTCGTCGCGAAGTGGAGCGGGGTTCCGGTCGAGCGGATGCTCGCGGGGGAACGCGAACGCCTCCAGCGGATGGACGAGGAGCTCCGCGCCCGGGTCGTCGGGCAGGACGAGGCGGTCCGCGCCGTGGCGAACGCCGTCCGGCGTTCCCGCTCCGGCCTCTCCGACCCGAACCGGCCGATCGGCGTCTTCCTTTTCGTCGGGCCGACCGGGGTCGGCAAGACGGAGCTCGCGAAGGCGCTGGCGACGTTCCTGTTCCACTCGGACCGGGCGCTCGTCCGGATCGACATGAGCGAGTACATGGAGAAGCACACGGTCGCGCGCCTGGTCGGCGCGCCCCCCGGCTACGTCGGCTACGAGGAAGGGGGCCAGCTCACCGAGGCGGTCCGTACCCACCCGTACACCGTGATCCTCTTCGACGAGGTGGAGAAGGCGCACCCCGACGTCGTGAACGTCCTCCTCCAGCTGATGGACGACGGACGGCTGACCGACGGCCAAGGACGGACGGTCGACTTCCGCAACACGGTCGTGATCCTGACGAGCAACCTCGGCACCGACGAGCTCTCCCCGTCCCTGGGCGAAGCGGAGACCCGCAAGGTGATCGACCGCGCGCTGCGCCAGCATTTCCGACCGGAGTTCCTCAACCGGCTGGACGACGTCGTGATCTTCCACCCCCTCGGCGAGGCGCAGATCGGCGCGATCGTCGACCTGCAGCTCGCCCAGGTCGAGACGCGCTTGCAGGACCGACGCGTCCGGCTGAAGGTGTCGGACGCCGCGCGCCAGCTGCTGGCGAAGGAAGGGTTCGACCCGGCGTTCGGCGCCCGGCCGCTCAAACGGACGATCCAGCGGCTCGTCGTCGACCCGTTGACGAGCCGGCTGCTCGCCGGGGAGGTCGCCGACGGGAGCACCGTGGAGGTCGGCGCGAAGGACGGACAGATCGTCCTCTCCGCCGGGCGGGGCGGAGGGCGGAAGTAGCGATGCCGAGCGCCGTGACCGTGGCGGTCGTCGGGGCCCCCGACGTCGCGAAGGAGCTCGGCAAGAAGGGGACGGCCTCCGACCTGACGCTGTTCAACGCCGTCCGCGACGAGCACGCGACGACGTTCGTCGAGCCGACGCAATTCCCGGAGAAGCTCGCCCCGCTGCTCCAGTCGATCGGCATGGCCGACCACGTCCTCTTGACGGTGCTCGAGCTTAACCGGGCCGTCGCGGAAGCGATCGCGGTCCTCGACCTCGAGGAGGTACCGACGACCGTGGTGGTCGGGCCGAACCTGGGGGACGCCGAGCTCGGTCGGATCCTCAAGGTGACGCGCTTCGAATCCGCCGCTCGCATGGCGCTCGATCTCCCGAAGTTGCGGACCCTCGTTGAGGAGTGGAACGCCCCCGCCGCGGAGGGGCCGGTGGAGGTCCCGCTCGACCACGCCTTCCCCGTGAAGGGGGTCGGTGCGGTGGCGCTGGGGGTCGTCCGCCGGGGCGTCCTCCGCGCGCACGACCGGTTACGCTTGTTCCCGACGCCGAAGGAGGTCGAAGTCCGTTCGATCCAAGTGCACGACATCGACCGGAAGGAGGCGAACTGCGGCGAGCGCGTCGGGGTCTCCTTGAAGGGGGTCGACGCGGACGAGCTTTCGCGCGGCCAGGTCCTGGCGCCCGCCGGCGCGCTCCAGGAGGGCCCGAGCCGGGGCGGCGGGCCGCTCAGCCGGTGCCGGTACTATCGGGGAGACGCGGCGGCCGGCGCGCGCCTCCACCTCGCGCACGGCCTGCAGTTCGTACCGGCGGCGATCGACGCGCTCGGCCCCGGCGGGGTGACCGTTACCGCCGACCGGCCGGTCGCGTGGAAGGTCGGGGCCCCAGCGTTCCTGCTGGACCTATCGGTGCCGGCCGGACCCCGTATCTTCGGACGATTCACCGTGCAGTAAGCGGGCGGTTCCCCGCGCGGACGACGCGAGCCGCGCTAGGCGAACATCGTGACGGACTCCTTGCGGAGTTCTTCTTCGCCGACGACCTTCTCGATCGCACGATCGAAGTCCGCTGTCGTCACGCTGTCGCGCTCCTCGCGGATCGCCCACATGCCGGCTTCCGTGCAGATCGCGCGGATGTCGGCGCCGGTCGACCCTTCGCACCGCGTCGCGAGCGCCTCGAAATCGATCGGCTCGCGGATCGCCATGCCGCGCGAGTGGATCTTGAAGATCTCGACCCGGCCCACGAACGTCGGTACCGGGACTTCGATGATCCGGTCGAACCGACCGGGCCGCAGCAAGGCGTCGTCCAGGATGTCCGGGCGGTTCGTGGCCGCGATGATCTTGACGTTCGATAGCGGCTCGAAACCGTCCATCTCGGCGAGCAGCTGCATCAGTGTCCGCTGGACCTCGCGGTCGCCGCTCGTGGCGACCTCGAGGCGCTTCGCGCCGATCGAGTCGACCTCGTCGATGAAGATGATCGTCGGCGCCTTCTCCCGGGCGAGCTGGAACAGCTCGCGGACCAGACGCGCCCCCTCGCCGATGTACTTCTGCACAAGTTCGCTGCCGACGAGGCGGACGAACGTCGCATTCGTGTGATGGGCCACCGCCTTCGCGATGAGCGTCTTCCCCGTCCCCGGCGAACCGATCAGGAGGACCCCCTTCGGCGGGTCCACTCCAACCTTCTTGTACAGTTCCGAGCGGAGCAGCGGATACTCGACGGCTTCCCGGATCTCGCGGATCTGGTCCGAGAGGCCCCCGATCTGCTGGTACGTGACCTCCGGCTTGTCGACGATCTCGCTCGCGGTGACGAGCGGGTCGAGCGAAGCGGGGAGGACCCCCATGACGGCGAGGGTCTGCTTGTTGAGCGCGACGCGGCTGCCGACCGTGATCTTGGTGTGCTCGACGCTCTCGGCGGCGTTGACGACGAAGTCGGGTCCCGTCGACGACTTCACGATCACACGGCCATCGGTCAGCACGTCGCGGACGCTGCCGACGATGAGCGGCGGGTAGCGGAGCCGGTCGAGCTCGGTCTTGAGCCGCTTTACCTCGCGCTGCAGGCGGAGGATCTCCGCCTCCATGTAGTGCCGCTCGCTCTCGACCCGCTTGATCGCCTCGGCGAGCTGCGTGTTCCGCAGCTCGAGGAAGTTCACCCGGTCAAACGTCTCGTGGGGCCCGGCGGCGGGTGCTTCGGAATCGCTCATAGTGAACGGAACGGTTCTCCGCTCGGGCGCACGGATGACTAGGCGAGGCCGCTTATAAGTAGTCGACCGTCGGCCGCCCTCGGGGAGCGGTGGCCGAGGCGTCCCGGC
>JASHXN010000139.1 GCA_030043505.1 Thermoplasmata archaeon | reverse complement strand
CCGTTCGGACCACGCCGAGCCGGTTGGCGATGCGGTGGACGTGCGTGTCGACCGGGATCGCCGGGATCCCGTAGCCGAAGACGAGCACGCAGTTCGCGGTCTTCGGGCCGACGCCGGGAAGGGCGAGAAGCTCCTCGTACGTCCGGGGGACGGCGCCGCCGTAGCGGTCGAGGAGCGCCTGCGCGCAGGCGCGGATGACACGGCTCTTCGTCCGGTAGAAGCCGACCGGCCGCACGAGGGGCAGGAGCTGCGACGGCGCGGCGCGCGCCAGCCGCGGCGCGTCCGGGAACTTCGCGAACAGCCGCGCGGACGCCACATCCGTCGCCGCGTCGCGGGTCCGCTGCGAGAGGATCGTGCCGATCAGGACCTGGAACGGGTCCTCGGCATGGTCGCGAAGGTACGGGCGGCGCCAGTCCCCGGTACGGTACAGCGCCGAGAGGCGGTCGAGCAGTCGCTCCCAGTCGAACGGAACGGGCGGGCGGGGGTCGGTCACAGGGGCCCCCCGGGGTTCCGCGGGAGGTCCGCTCGCGGCGGGGGAGGACCGTGGCCGGGATCGCTTAGGTCCGGCTCGTCCTCGTCGTCGGGACCTCGCTTCAGCTCGCCGACCAGGTAGTCGCTGCCGACGACCAGGGTGAGCCCGTCCGGTCCGGTCGCCGCCCGCGCGAGCCGTACCCCCTCGGCCGCCGACGGTGCGACGACGATGCGGGGGAATCGGCCGGCCGCCGCGGCGCGGAGGTCGCCGACCGGCAGCCCCCGCTCGGATCGCACCGGCACGACCACGAGGGTCCGGGCGACCGGGGCCAGCGCGTCGAGGATCCGGACGACGTCCTTCCCGGCGAGACACCCAAAGACGATCGCGCTGGCCGCCGGATCGGCGAGCGGCGCGACCTCGGCGAGACTGACGGCGACCGCCCGCGCGCTCGCGGGCGTGTGGGCAACGTCGTAGAACAGCTCGGGGTCGCGTTCGATGCGCTCGAGTCGCCCCGGGATGCGAACGGCGGCGAGCCCGTTCCGTACCGACGGGAGGTCGAGCCGTGCGCGCCCCGCCTCCAGGAACCGCTCGCACGCAGCGACGGCCAGGGCCACGTTGCTCACTTGGAAGGCGCCGAGCACCGGCAGTCGGAGGTCGGTCGCCTCCGCGGCGGGGAGGTGGACATCGACGACCTGCCCGTCCTCCGAGAGCGCCGTCCGGTGCGCCCGCACCTCGCGCCCGAGCGTCCACAGCGGAACTCCGGCGCGATCGGCCGTCCGTGCGACGGCGGCGGCCGCCTCCGGCGGCAGCTCCCCGAGGACCCCGCGCATGCCGGCGTGGAAGATCCCGGCCTTCTCGGTCGCGATCGCCTCGTGCGTCGGCCCCAGGATCTCCGTGTGCTCGAGCTCGACCGTCGTGACGACCCCGACCCGCGACGCGAGGACGTTCGTCGCGTCCAGTCGTCCTCCGATCCCGACCTCGGCGACGAGCGCCTGCGCGCCGCTCCGGGCGAACCAGTCGAACGCCATCGCGGTCGTCGCCTCGAAGAACGTCGGCTCCCGGTCGATCGTCCCTTCGCGCCGCAGCCGCTCCGCCGCCCGCTCGACGCGGGCGAGCCCCGCGACGACCGACGCCCGATCGATCGGGACCCCGTCGAGGCGGGCCCGCTCCCGGTAGCTCGCCAGGTGCGGCGAGGTGTACAACGCGGTCCGCAGGCCGTGGGCGCTGAGGATCGCCGCCGCCAGGGTCGCGACCGACCCTTTCCCCTTGCTGCCGGTGACGTGGATCGCCGGAAGCTCCCGGACGGGGTCGCCCAGGGCGCTGAGAAGCGCCCGCTCGACCTCCATCCCCGGGCGCAGCCCGAACCGGCGGCGCGCGAACAAGCCGTCCAGCGCCCGCCGGTAGGCGGACGCCGCGCCGCGCGGCGCCGGCGGGGAGCTCCGACGGGTCGTCACGGGGGCGGCTCCGGCGCTAGTAGGTGGACCGCTCGCGGTACGGGCCGTAGACATCCTGGAACGCGCGGACGATCTCGCCGAGGGTCGCCCGGGCGCGGAGCGCCTCCAGCACCGGCGGCATCGTGTTGCCGGCCTCGGTCGCGGCGACGCGGCGGAGCCGGTCCAGGGCTCGTTCGTGCCGGGCGCGGTTGCGACGCGCTCGGAGCGCGCGCAGCCGTCGGCTCTGCGAGCGTCGGGCCGCCTCGGAGATCTTCAGCCGCGGCACCTTCACGCGTTCGTCCACGGTGTAGGCGTTGACGCCGACGACCTTGGCGTCCCCCGCCTCGACCGCGCGCTGGTAGCGGAACGACGCCTCCTGGATCTCCTTCTGGAAGAATCCCCGCTCGATCGCGGCGACGACCCCGCCCATCTGGTCGATCCGGTCGAAGTAGCGCCGGGCCTCCTCCTCCATCCGGTCGGTGAGCCACTCGACGTAGTAGCTCCCGCCGAACGGGTCGACGGTCGCCGTCAGGTCCGTCTCGTGCGCGAGGATCTGCTGCGTCCGCAGGGCGATGCGGACGGCGTCCTCGCTCGGGAGCTGGAGCGCTTCGTCGTACGAGTTGGTGTGGAGCGACTGCGTCCCCCCGAGCACCGCGGCGAGCGCCTGCACGGTCGTCCGGACGACGTTCAGCTCCGGCTGCGCCGCGGTGCACGAGCACCCGGCCGTCTGCGTGTGGAACCGCATCCAGCGGGAGCGCTCCTGCTTCGCCCCGAACTCGTCGGCCATCACCGTCGCCCAAAGGCGCCGGGCGGCCCGGAACTTCGCGACCTCCTCGAAGAGGTCGTTGTGCGAG
>JASHXN010000138.1 GCA_030043505.1 Thermoplasmata archaeon | reverse complement strand
GTGGAGCACGTGTTCCGGGCGCCCGAGGTCACGGTCCTCACGGTCCAAGGCGTACGGACCTACCAGGTGGTCGGTACTCCCGAGATACGGCCCCGGAGCGCCCCCGGTGCCAGCGCCGCCGGCCCCGCCGCGCCGGCCGCCACGCCCGCCGGGCCCCCGGAGGAGGATATCGAGCTGGTGATGAGCCAGGCGAACGTCACCCGCGAGGAAGCGATCGAGGCGCTGACCGCGACGCGGGGCGCCCCGGCCGAAGCGATCCTGAGGATCCTGACCCAAACCTCCCGATGAGGGAACCCCGGGGTCCGGTCTCCCAGGAGTGCATCGAGGCGTACGTCTACACGGGAGTCCCGCTCCGTCTGCTCCTGCTGCGGCGACCCCCCAGCCGCGGGCGCATCTGGGCCCCGGTGAGCGGAAAGGTCGACCCTGGGGACCGTGACTTCGAGGCGGCCGTACGGCGGGAGGTCGAGGAGGAGACGGGCCTCCGCCACACCGGCCCGCTGCTGTCGCTCGACTGGGAGGTGAAGTTCCGGTCCCCGGCGGGCGCCGTCTGGCGCCTCCACGCCTACGCTCTCGACCCGGGCCACGAGTTCACCCCCCGGCTCAGCGCAGAGCACGAAGCGTTCGCGTGGTACGACGCCCCGTCGGCGATCCGCGCCTTGCATTACGCGGACAACCGCGAGGCGGTCCGCCGTCTCCAGCGGCTTCGGGGATCCGAAGGCACCGAGGCGACCTCCTCCGCCGAGCCGGGAAGCCTTTAGCGGGACCCGCGGCTCGTCGGCAACGATGACGACACCCGCTCGGTCCGGAGCCCCCGGCGCGTCGGACCGCGTGTTCGCGGCGCTGGACGACGCGCTGTTCGACGCGGTGCGGGAGGCGCACCCGCGGCGGATCATCCTCCAGGTACCGGCCGGACTGGTGCGCAACGCGGCGGAGCTCGCCGGACGACTCCGGGAAGCGTCCGGTGCTCCGGTGGATCTCGCGAGCCGACCGTGCTTTGGGGCGTGCGACCCGCCGTCCGCCGACGAGGCGCCCCGCGCCGACCTGGCGGTGGTCCTCGGACACGCCCCGATCCCGAACGTCCCGAGCGTCCGGTCCACGTTCTTCGTCGAGATGCGGGACCCCGCCGGGGATCCGGCGGCTCTGGCCGCCACCGTCGCGGCGGCCGGAGTTCCGCACCGGCTCGGTCTGGTCGCGTCGGTCCAACACCTTGGCCTGCTGCCCGAGCTCGAGGCGGCGCTTCGCCGCGAGGGGTTCGCGCCCCGGATCGGGCACGGCGACCGCCGCCTCGCCTACGACGGGCAGGCGCTCGGCTGCAACTACACGGGCGCCGAGCAGGTCGCGCCGGACGTCGACGGCTTCCTGTTCGTGGGCACGGGCCGCTTCCACCCGCTGGGACTCGCCTTCGCGGTCGACCGCCCGGTCTGGTCGCTCGATCCCCGCCAAGGGTCGCTGGAGCCGCCGCTCGACCGGGGGACGCTGGTGCGCCGGCGGCAACTGCTCGTCGCCTCGGTCCGCGACGCGGCCCGCTGGGGGATCCTCGTGTCGACGCTCGTCGGCCAGAACCGCTCGCCGACCGCCCTGACGCTGCAGGCCCGCGCGCGCGCCCGGGGACGGGACGCGGAGATCCTCCTCGCGCAACGGATCGACCCGGCGGACCTGGTGGGCCGGGATGTGGACGCGTTCGTGAACACGGCGTGCCCGCGCATCGCGCTCGACGACAGTTCGAACTACCCGAAACCGGTGCTCACGGTCCCGGAGTTCCTGATGGCGATCGGCGAGCTTCCGCTCGAACCGTACCGGTTCGACACCTACCACTGAGCGACGACGGGGTCACCGGACCGACGCGAGAAAGAGGCGGTGGAGCCGGGGGTCGCCCGAGAGCTCCGGATGGAACGTCAGGCCCCACACGGCCCCTTGGCGGACCCCGACCACTTCGCGCCCCCGCCGCGCGAGCGGCGTCGCCTTCGGCCCGACCGCGAGGATGCGGGGGGCCCGGATGAACACTCCCGGGTAAGGGCCGCCGTCGAGCCCGTCGACCGCGACGTCGCCCTCGAACGATTCCCGCTGGGCTCCGTAGTCGTTGCGACGGACCGTGACGTCGAGCCGGCCCAACGTCGGCGGGTCGGTCCCGCTCGGGCTGCGCTCGAGCCGGGCCGATAGCAGGATCAGACCGGCGCACGTTGCGAGGACCGGTAGGCCGCCGTCGATCCGCTCCGCGAGCGGCTTCCAGAGGTCCCCGGCCTGCAGCAGGCGCGCGATCGTGGTCGACTCCCCTCCCGGGAGGAAGAGCGCATCGACCTCGGCGAGCTCCCGGGGGGAGCGGACCGCGACCGGCGGCGCGGCGCCGTCCAGGCGCGCCACGGCGGCGAGATGCTCGGGGACGTCGCCCTGCAGGGCGAGGACGCCGACCTTCATCCGGCCCGGCCGTGCAGCTCCGCGACGATCGCCTGCGCGCGGTCGAGGCGGATCGTCCGCTCCCGGATCATCCGCTCGACGACGGCATCGATCTCGTCCGGCTTCGCGCCGGCCGTGACCGCGTAGTTCCGGGCGTGCAGCTGCATGTGGCCCCGCTGGATCCCTTCGGTCGCGAGGGCGCGCAGCGCCCCGAAGTTCTGCGCGAGGCCGACCGACGCGAGCACCTCGCCGAGCTCGCGCGCGCTCTTCACGCCGAGCACCTTGACGAGCACCCGCGCGGTCGGGTGGACCGCCGTCGCGCCCCCGACGAGCCCGACGGCGACCGGCAGCTCGATCGTTCCGACGAGGTTGCCGTCCTTGTCCTTCTCGTACGTCGTGAGCGGACGCACGACCGCGCCGTCGCCCGCCGCCTGCCACGCCGCGTAGGTGTGCGCGCCGCTCTCGATCGCGCGGAAGTCGTTGCCCGTCGCCAGGACGACCGCCGAGACGCCGTTCATGATCCCCTTGTTGTGGGTGGCGCAGCGGAACGGATCGGCGGCGGCGAACGCGTAGGCGTCCAGGATCGCCTCGACGACCTCCGGGCCCTTCGCCGTCTCGGTCGCGAGCAGCTCCGCGGGGAACGTCGCCCGGGCCCGGGCCAGGCGGTGGATCGCCAGGTTGGAGATGATCCGCAGCACGGCCCGACCCCCGGCGAGGCGGGCCAGCTCCGGGGCGAGGGCTTCGCACATCGTGTTGACGGCGTTCATCCCGCCGGCGTCCCGGGCGTCGACCAGCAGGTGGACGATCAGCATCGGGCCCCGGTCCGAGGCGAGGAGGCGGACCTCAAGCTCCTTCGCCCCGCCGCCGAACTTGACGAGGACGGGGTCCTTCGCGTTCGCGGCGGCGAGCAACGCCTCGCGCGCCCCGAGGATGCGGAGACGGGCGGCGGCGGGATCGCTCACCCCGACGATCTGGACCTGCCCGATCATGACCGGCTCGGTCGACTGCGCGTGGAACCCCCCGGCGGCACGCGCCACCTTCGCGGAGTTCGAGGCGGCGGCGACGACGCTCGGCTCCTCGATCGCCATCGGCACGAGGTACTCGCGTTCGTTGATCCGGAAGTTCGTGGCGATCCCGACGGGCACGGGGAGCACGCCGATGACGTTCTCGATCATCCGTTCGACGACCGCGGGGTCGACGCCCGGAGGGAAGTCGAGCGCGCGCAGTTCGTCAGGAGTGAGATCGGCCCACGTGCGGAGGAACTCTCGCCGTTCGGCGGTCGACTTGCGGTAGAAGCCGGGGACCTCGGACGACCGACTCATCCGCCGGCCTCCGGTTCCGCGTCGGGTGCGGCGGGCGCTTCCGGGGGGCGGGTCTCGGGGGCGCTCCGCTTGGCGACGATGACCTTCGCCGGCCGCAGCAGCCCGCCAAAGAAGCGGTAGCCCTGCTGGACGACCTCGACGACCGTTCCCTCGGGCGTGGACGGGCCCGCGGGTGCCTCCCCCACGGCTTCGGCCTCCTCGGCGCGGAACGGGGCCCCGACCTCGGCGGTCGCCTCGACCCCCTCGTGCTTCAGGAACGTGACCCACTCGCGGTCGAGCAGCTCGAGCCCCTGCCGGAGCGGATCGTTCGGCCCGAGCTTCCCCGCGACCCCGCGAGCCGCCTGGAACGCTTCCAGCAGCGGGAGCAGCTCTCGCAGCAGGGCTCCTCGGGCTTGTCGGGTCGTCGCCTCTCGGTCCTTGGCAGCCCGACGGCGAAAGTTCTCGAAATCGGCGAGGAGATACTTGAATCGCGATTCCCAATCTTCCTTCGGCGCGGGGGGGTCGGGAAGCTCCGGCGGTTCGACCGCCGCGGGGGGATTGGGCTCGCTCGCCATCGCGATCGCCAAGAATCCGGTATCGGCCTCTTAGCGCTTAGGGGCGAGTTCCTCGGCGTCTCCCGAGTTCCGGTTCGTCCGTCGACCTTCTACGTCAGGACGTTTTCACCGCCGGACCGGGCGACCGGGTACGGCGGCGAGCGATGAGGTTCGAGTTGGACCCGCACGCGCTCCCGCCCGTGGTCGCAAGGATCCGTCGCTACCACTGGGCGGCGCTGGCCGTTGCGGTCGCGGGGGCCGTCGGAGTCACCTGGACGGCGATCGAACGGCTGAGAGGGTTCGGTTCGGACCGAACGTCGGAGCTCTACCTGGGACTGTGGGTGTTCTTCCTAGGCTACAGTCTCGTCGGAGTAGCCCTGACGGGGCCGGGCCCCACGGGCGTCGACGTGGGGACCGCGGGCTTCACACTCCGCTATGCAGGCGGACGGACCCAGCACGTCGCCTGGGGCAAGCCGGGTCTCCGGTTGCAGTTCGCGCGACGGGCGGTCCCGGTCGACCCAGCCTCCGGCCGGTTCTCGGTCGTCGCGCTGCTGGGGAGCCTACCGCTCTACCGGTTCCTCACGCTCGCCGCGTTCGAGGAGATCGTGCGGAGTGCCCGGGCCGCCGGGGGCGAAGTGACCGAGCTGGCTCCCACGGCCTCCGGCCTCGTGCGAACCCGGATTCGCTTCCCGTAACCGTGGCTGCCGGAGCGGCCTCTGTGGACGCACCGTACGCGCCGGAGGCCGAGCTCGATTGGGCACGAGAACATCCTCCGGACGCCGTCGGGCGCCGAGTGCTCCGCACCCCTTCCGACCGGTCCATCCCGGGACTCGGGGACAACGACCTCCGCGCTCGCTCCTGCAGTGCGAGGCGAGGCTGTACGACTCGCCCCGACGCGGGGGGGTCCGGGGTCGATTTTCTGACGGGCAAAGCCCGGCGACAACGGCCAGGTTTTGGACCCTCCAGACGAAGGGTTATAACGCGCAGATTCGTCTGAAAATCGGGCACTTCCCGAGCCCTTTTCCGATGGCGCAGCCGACGTTGGAGACCCCCGAATACACCGCCAGCTCCATCCAGATCCTGGAGGGGCTGAGCGCGGTCCGGCGCCGGCCCGGAATGTACATCGGTTCGACCGACGCACGGGGCCTCCACCACCTCGTCTACGAGGTCGTCGACAACTCGATCGACGAGGTCCTCGCCGGGGCGTGCACGGAGATCGACGTGGTCCTGCACGCCGACGGTTCCTGCTCGGTGCGCGACAACGGGCGAGGGATCCCGGTCGAGGTCCACCCGAAGTACCACCGGCCGACGCTCGAGATCGTCATGACGGTCCTGCACGCCGGCTCGAAGTTCGACCGGAACGCCTACAAGGTCTCCGGCGGGCTGCACGGCGTCGGGGTCCACGTCGTCAACGCGCTCTCGGAGTGGCTCGAGGTCCGGGTGCGCCGGGACGGGCACGAGTACTTCCAGCGGTACGAGCGGGGGGCGCCGGCCGGGCCGATGACGACGGTCGGCGACGCCCCTTCGACCGGCACCGAGACCCGGTTCAAACCGGACCCGACCGTGATGGAGGTCGTGGAGTTCGATCCCGAGACGGTCGCGCGTCGGCTCAAGGAGCTCTCGTTCCTCAACCCCGGCGTCACGATCCACTTCCGCTCGGAGAAGACCGGGGCGAAGGAGACGTTCCATCACGCCGGCGGGATCGCCGAGTTCGTCGAGGACCTGAACGGGACCTCGAACGTGCTGTTCAAGCCGCCGATCTCGCTCCACGCGAAGAAGGAGACGACCGACATCGAGGTCGCGCTGCAGTACAACGACGGCTACAACGAGACGCTCCTCGCCTTCGTCAACAACATCAACACCGTCGACGGCGGCACCCATGTCGTCGGACTGCGCAGCGCGCTCACGCGGACGCTGAACGACTACGCCCGACAGCGCGGGTGGGTGAAGGGCGACAAGGAGGGGCTGACCGGCGAGGACACGCGGGAGGGGTTGACGGCCGTCCTCTCGGTCAAGCTGCTCGAGCCCCAGTTCGAGGGTCAGACGAAGGCGAAGCTCGGCAACTCCGAGGTGAAGGGGCAGGTCGACAGCGCGGTGAGCCAGAAGCTCGCCGAGTACCTGGAGGAACACCCGTCGATCGGGCAGACGCTCATCTCCAAGGCGCTCCAGGCGGCCCAGGCCCGCGAGGCCGCGCGGAAGGCGCGCGAGCTGACCCGCCGGAAGGGACTGCTCGAGGGCGGAGGACTGCCCGGCAAGCTCGCCGACTGCCACTCCCGCGATCCGGCGCAGTGCGAGCTGTTCATCGTGGAGGGGGACAGCGCCGGCGGGACCGCGAAGCAGGGCAGGGACCGGGAGTTCCAAGCGATCCTCCCGTTGCGCGGCAAGATCCTGAACGTCGAGAAGGCGCGGCTCGACAAGATGCTGCAGAACGAGCACATCCGCGCGCTGATCACCGCGATCGGCATCGGGATCGGCGACGACCAGGACCTGAGCCAGCTCCGCTACCACAAGATCATCATGATGACCGACGCGGACGTCGACGGCTCGCACATCCGCACGCTGCTCCTGACGCTCTTCTACCGGAAGATGCCGAGCCTGATCAGCGAGGGGCACGTCTACATCGCGCAGGCCCCGCTCTACAAGGTCCAGAAAGGTTCGAAGATGGCCTACGCCTACTCCGACGAGGAGCGGGACAAGGCGATCGCGGAGTTCGGCGGGATGAAGGGGGTCACGATCCAACGGTACAAGGGGCTCGGCGAGATGAACGCCGAGCAGCTGTCCGAAACGACGATGCGGCCCGGCGCCCGCGAGCTGATCCGGGTCACCGTCGACGACGCGGCGAAAGCGAACGAACTGTTCCAGATCCTGATGGGCGAAGAGGTCGAGCCCCGGCGGCACTACATCGAGGAGCATGCCGTCGAGGTGACGAACCTCGACATCTAGGACGGGACCGGCGACGTCCGCAAGCGAACCGACCTCGATCGCCGAGGCGCTCCGGGCCGTCGGCCAAACGGGCACCGAACCCCCGCGCCGTCCGGTGCTGAGCCACGACGGGCACGTCCTGCTCACGTTGGCGGTCCTCGGGAGCGACGGAAAGCCGGTCTGGCACGGTCTCTGGCTCTCCCCCGGTCGCGTCCATCCCCTCGGCCCCGCCGTGGGCCCGAGCAGCCTGCCGGCGCGCGCGAGCGCCCCGGAGGCGAGCCGTCCCCTGATCGATCTGCTGGCGGCTGCTTCGCGTTCGCTGCTCGAACGGTTGGAGGAGCTCGGCCAGCGGTTGGACGGGTTGGAGGCGACCGTCGAACCGGCGCCGCTCGGCGAGCTCGCCTCGCTGCAGCGGGAGCTCGCCCGGGTCCGCAAGCACCTGTTCCGCCTCGAACTCCTCCTCGCCGAGCTCGATGGCCCCCTCGGCGGGCGCTTTCCGGGGATCGCGGAGGCCCGAGCGGAGCTCGGCAGCGGCGTCGCGCGGACGGCCGACCTGGCGGCCGGCCTCCAGCAGGCGGCGCGCGACCTGCTCAGCCTGCGGACCGCGCACGAGGCGAACCGCCTCGCGGAGGCGGCGAACGCGCTCGGCCAGACGTCGAACCGGATCTCCGCGACCGCGAACGCCTCCAACGTGCGGATGCTCGGCGTCGCGTACGTCGCGCTGGCGCTCGCGCTCATCAGCGCGGTCGTGCTGATCCCGAACACCGCCGCGACCATTCTCGGCATGCCGAGCGCGGGCTGGGTCCCGGGCCTGTGGGTCGACGGGATCCTCGTCACGCTCGCCGTCGTCCCGGCGGTCGTCGTCTTCTCGCGCCCGTGGATCCGGCAGATGCTGGCCGGCTGGGGCGGCTACGAGCGCCGCAGCGCGGAGGGGCTCGCCGACCTGCCGGAGCTCCGTCCGGACGGGGCGGCGTCGGCGCCGGCCGACGAACGGTTAAGCGACCGACGTCCGTAGCGCGCCCGTGCCGCCGGACGCTCCGCCCGCGACGGTCGTCACCGGGGCGCTCGTCGTCACCCAGGACCCGCAGCGTCGCGTCGTGCGCGCGGACGTGCGCTTCGAGGGTGGACGGTTCACCCACGTCGGCCCGGCCGCCCCGCGCGACGGCGCCGACGTGATCGACGGACGCGACCTCGCGGTCGTGCCGGGGTTCGTGAACGCCCACGCGCACGTCGCGATGGGGCCGCTCCGCGGGCTCGCGGACGACGTCAACCTCGGCGGCTTTCTGGAGGCCCTGTTCCGGGTCGACGCCCGCCGGACCGAGGCCGACGTCGAGGTGGGCGCGCGCGCCGGCATCGCCGAGATGCTCCTCGGCGGGACGACGTCGTTCCTCGACCTCTACTACTTCGAGGACGCGGTCGCCCGCGCGACCGAGGCGCTCGGGGCCCGAGGGTACCTCGGCTGGGCGGTGCTGGACGACGACAAGACGACCCAGAAGGGCTCCCCGCTGGCGAACGCTCGCGGATTCGTCGAGCGGTGGGCGTCGCACGCGACCGTTCGCCCTCTCGTCGCCCCGCAGGGCGTGTACGTCTGTTCGCGGGAGACGTGGCTCGGGGCGCGGGAGCTCGCCGAGCGGCACGGGACGCTCGTCCACTACCATCTCTCGGAGACCCGGCGGGAGGTCCACGAGCACGAGGCGAAGACCGGCCGCCGACCGGCGATCTGGCTGGAGGAGATCGGCTTCCTCGGGCCCCGGCAGGTCGCCGCCCATGCCGTCTGGCTCACCGGCGAGGAGATCGCCCTGCTCGGACGACGGCGGGTCGGGATCGCCCACTGCGCGAGCTCGAACCTGAAGCTCGCCTCCGGGGGCGTCGCCCCGGTCGTCGAGCTCCGCGCGGCGGGCGCGACAGTCGGGCTCGGGACCGACTCGGTCGCGAGCAACAATTCGCTCTCGATGCTCCGCGAGATGCACGTCGCCGGCCTCGTCCAGAAGAACCAGCGGTGGGATGCGGCGGCGCTCACCGCCCAGGAGCTGCTCGACCTCGCCACGATCGAGGGAGCGAAGCTGCTCGGCGCGGACGGGGAGCTCGGCTCGATCGAGGTCGGCAAGCGTGCCGACTTCTCGCTCGTCCGGCTCGACCACCCGAGCCTGGTGCCGGCGCGACCGGAAGCGATCGTCTCCCACCTCGCCTACGCCGCGGCGGACGAGGCGATCGACGCCGTCTTCGTGGAAGGACAGCCCGTCGTGCGCGGCCGACGCCTCGTCCGGGCCGACTGGGCGAAGCTCCGCGGCGACGCCGAGGCGGCTGCGGAACAGCTCTGGCCTACCCCGACCCGCTAGCCGCCAGCCGCGCCGTCAGCCGGGCGGCCAGCCGTTCCGCCATCGCGGTCGAGCCCGGAGTTTCGCGGAGACGCACGGCCGCGCCGAGTCTCCGCGACGGGCCCGGCGTCGGCAGCTCGAAGATCCGGTCCACGAGGTCGCGGTCGATCGACAGGGAGAGCGTGCCGTGATGGAGCAGCGCCCGCGACGTCGCGTGCTGCGCGGCCGCGCCGGCGATCGCTCCGTCCACCTCGAGCACCTCCCCCCGGGACGACAGCGGACAGTACGCCTCGGCGAGGCCCGGCGCCGCGACCCAGCGCGCCTCGAACCCTTCGGCGGTGACGGCGTCCACGACGCCCGCCCCGAGCCTCGCGTACGCCCGGACGAAGTCCCGGCCCAC
>JASHXN010000137.1 GCA_030043505.1 Thermoplasmata archaeon | reverse complement strand
GAACTCACGTAGCCGACCAGTACGGCGGCGGCGAGGACGCCCAAGAGCACCACGACGGTCGCCACGACCGTTCGGAGCAGGAGGCCGACAATGAGCCCGACGAGGAGGATGGCGCCATACTCGATGAACCACGATGGAACGGTCACGACTGAAGCCTCCGGAAAACCGGGGCAGGTCTGTCAAGGGCACCGGTCCTTAAACAAGTCGCCGGTCCGCGATTATACGTCAAGCCGCTCCGCCCACCCCGCGGGCCCAAGGCTGGCTCGCCCGAGCCGTCGGGGCGGGAAACGACGGAGACAGACCGCCAATCGCCGTCACTCGTCGGCTTCGAGCTGCTGCAGGAGCGGGGTGCCTTCCGGCGATCCGAGCCCCGTGCACGGGTCCCAGCCCGGCCCGGCGGAGTACCCGCCGTTGTTGCCGCGGGTGACGTCCCGGAAACCCTTCGTGAGGCCAGGCGAGTAGAGCAACGGGTTCAGGTAGCCGAGGGGCTTGCCCAACGCTTGAGTCAGTCGAGCCGCGAGCGCGGCCCACAACGGTGAGGCGGCGCTGGTCCCGCCGATGACGGCCGGCGCCCCGTCGATGAAGACCGCGTAGCCGGTCTCGGGGTCGGCGTCGGCGGCGACGTCCGGGACGCCTCGCCCGGCGAACCCGTTCGGTGCCGGCGGGACCCGGGCCGCCGATTGGAAGCTCGGGAGCGCGAACTCCTCGCTGACCCCGCCCCCGGTGGCGCCGTTCCCCTCGGCAAGGTCGTTCCAGACGACCTCCGACGTGATCGCGGTCCCCGAGAGGCCCAAGCGCGTACCTCCACACCCGACCACGTACGGGCTCGACGCCGGGAAATCGACTGCGAGCGTGCCGGTCGGCTCTCCGTCGGACGCACCCTGGTCCCCCGACGCCGCGAAGATAGTGACTCCCATCTCGGCACCGTCCTGGGCGGCGTCCTCGAGCGCGGTCCGACCCTGAGCGCTCCAGGTCGGCTCGGGCCCTCCCCAGCTGATCGACAGGATCTCGGGGTGGTTCGCGCTGTCGTGGATCGCGGTCGTGACCGCATCGGCGAACCCCTGTTCGGTGTTCGGAGCGAAGTAGACGACGATCCGCGCGCCCGGCGCGAGCGCCCCGGCCATCTCGACGTCGAGCTCGACCTCGGCGTCGGGCCCGCTCGGGTCCCCGGTCGGAGCGTTCGTAGCGCCATCGATCCCGACCGAAACCACCTCGGGGACGCTGAGCCCGAGGCCGGAGAAATACTGCGTCAGGTCGCTCACGGAGAACCCGCCACCGAATTCGAGCAGGCCGATCGTCGTTCCCGACCCGTTCTGGCCCGGCGGGAACTGGTAGGCCGCGCCAACGGTCGGGATGCTGTAGCCCGTTGCGCCCGGGTTCTGGTTCAGCCGGAAGTGCGGTCGAAGCAGCGGTCGAGAGTCGAGGCCGAACACCCCGCGGACGACGCTGGAGAGATCCGGGGGTATCGAGGCCGGCCGGTCGGCGACTCTCGGCGCCCGGCCGTCGCCCGTCGCTCTCAGGAGCCGTACCCCGAACGCCTTGGAGAAGCGCTCCGCGGTCCCGGAGAGGGTCGCCGCGCGCCGGGCCGGTTCGACCCGGTCAACCGACAAGCCGTGCCCCGTCGCGAATCGGCGTACCGCTTCGACGTCTCCCGGGGCCGCACCGCTGCGTCGCGCGTACTCCTCCCGACCCAGGAACGACCGACGGCGGAGCGGCAACCGGCCGAGGCCCTCCATCGAAGGGAGGGGCGTGGTCCCGCCGCGTCGGAGCAGCACCGTTACCAAGAACCGATCGTCCGCGGGCCAGGGTTCACGCGGAGCTGCCACTCCGCCGATGGCGGGTAGGAATCGGTCGGGACGACGCCCTGGAGGCTCCCGGTCTGAGGGCACGGTACGGGCGGCGTCGCTCGGGACGCCGCGCCTCCATGGTCGGCCCCCCGTTTAGTTCGTTGTCCGGGGCCGGACACTGCCAGGGCCCGACCCGAACGTCGAGCGGCGGACTACCGAGATCGGCGTGACCTCATGCGCGTCCGCCGCTGCTGCCGCATCGAGTCGCCTTGGGAAGATCCACTCGGCGGGCCGGGCCGGCGCGGGCTGACGCGGATGTCCCGACGCCCGTGGGCGCGTCAGCGCCATAACCTGCGAGGCGAAGCCGGGCCATGTTCGGCTTGCGCAACTCGAGCTCGGCGACGCTGCCCCCGGCGACCAACGACCCGAACGAACTGCTGCGACGCATCGACCAGCAGACGACGACGATGTACCACTGGGTCCGGGGCGGGATGATCGTGGTGATCCTGCTGCTGGTCCTGATCGCGCTCGGGATCTGAGCGGACGCGCAGCGCCCAGCGCGGCGGGGGACGCCGCGTCCGCTACACCCCCGGGCGGGGCCCGAGGAGGGCCCCCCGGAGCTCGGCCGCGTCGGCCCCGGAGAGGTTCTGGATCTTGACGACCCCGGGGGCGAGCTCCACGCGGCCATCGACCGTCATCTCGGGCGACGCGGTCCCCCGGG
>JASHXN010000136.1 GCA_030043505.1 Thermoplasmata archaeon | reverse complement strand
TCATCTTCGGCTGCCCGTACCTGCCTCCCGCCTCCAGCCTCTCCGACTCCGGCGGGGCCGGCTGGAAGACGGGGCCGATCGCGGCGTGGCACGCCAACGGTGAACCGGTGTTCTTCTTCTACGGCGCGACGTGGTGCCCGTACTGCTCGGCGAGCAGCTGGGCGATCTACAAGGCGCTCACGGCGTTTGCTTCCGTGTCGAACGTCCAAACGAGCCATTCGAGCCTCTCGGACGTCTACGCCGGAACGCCGGAGGTGGTGCTCGAGAATCTGCAGATCGGCACGAAGAGCGGGCACCCCGCCTTGCTCAACTTCCAACCGGTCGAGGACACGTCGGGGGTCGAGCCGAACCTCGCCCCAACGGGGAGCTGCTACCAGCAGGCGTACGTCACCGCCTACTCGTCGGGGATCCCGTTCGTCGTCATCAACGGCCAGTACATCCACGTGGGGACCCTCGTGGATCCCAAGAGCCTGACGACGTGGAACTACGCGAACGGCACCAGCGGACAGTCGACCGTGCTCAGCTCCGTGCAGTCGGAGGCCGGCACCCCGTGGGACGCCATCCAGGGCCCCGCCTGGCAGATGATGGCGTACATGTGCAAGGCGCTCGGGGACACGTCGACCAGCCAGGTCGCCAACATCGCCAGCGAGTACGGTTGGACGAGCGCCGACCAGACCCAAGTCGACCTGCTGCTCAGCTGAGGCGCCGCCGACGGTGAGGACGCAGACCGTCCGGTCCGTCGTCTTCCTGGCCGGCGGGTTGGGGCTCCTCGTCGCGCTCTTCGCGACGGCGGAGTTCTTCACCGCCTCGCTCCGGAGCGTCTGCTCGATCAACCAGTTCTTCTCCTGCGCCACCGTCGACCGGAGCGGCAAGACGTCGACCCTCGGGATCCCCGACTACGCGTGGGGGGTCGTCGGGTTCCTCGCGCTCCTCATCGTCGCGGGCCTCGCGGAGCGGAGCCCGAAGGACGTCCGGCCGGCGTACGCCCTCGCGGGGCTTTCGACCGCCGGGGTCGCCCTCGCCGGCTACTTCGTCTTCGTCCAGCTCGCCGAGATCCACGCGCTGTGCGTCGTCTGCGCGAGCGCCGAGACGCTGGGCGCCCTCGTCTGGATCTCCGCGCTCGTCCTGGCCGTACGGACCCGACGACGGGCTGCCGGGGGGCCTTCGGCCCGGGAGCCGGAACCGCCACCGGACGACGGCTAGGCCCCGCGGCCGCCCTCGCTCCCCTCGGGGCCGCCGTGCGGCGGCGTCGTTTCTCTTGGGACGGTTATATACCCGACCTTTCTCGGCCCGCGCGGGTTTCCGAGATGGTGGACGCATACGCCGGCCTGGCCGCAGGGATCGCGATCGCGGGCGGGCTCATCGGCACGGGGATGGCCCAGTCGGGGATCGGCGCCGCCGGCATGGGGATCATCGCGGAGAAGCCCGAGAAGTTCGGCCAGGTGCTGTTCTTTTTCGTGATCCCCGAGACGCTCTGGATCATCGGCTTCGTGCTCGGGATCATCCTGCTCCTCGGGGTCATCTAGGCCTTCCGAGCGACGCGCGCATGTCGCTCGAGAGCCTCGTCGAGGAGATCCGTGCGCGGGGCGAGCGGGAGCTCGCCGCGGTCGCCGAGCAGCGCACCCAGCAGCTCGCCGCCGTCGCCTCCGAGCGGGAGGCACGCGTCGGGACGCTCCGGGCGGGGGCCGCTAAGGCGACCGAGGCCGAGATCGCCCGCGAGCGGGCCCAGCGGGTCGCCGCCGCCCATCTCGCCGCCCGCCGCGAGCTGTACGAGGCGCGCGAGGAGCGGCTCGACCGGGGCCTCGAAGAGACCCGGGCGCTGTTCGGCGGGCTCACGGACGAGGCTTCGTACGCCACCATCGTTCGCCAGATGGTCGCCTCGGCGACCGACCGGCTGGGCAAGAGTGCCCGACTCTCCGGCCGCAGCGAGGACGCCGCCCTGCTCGGCCGCCTCGCCGGCAAGGCGTTCGACCCGACCCCCGCGCGATCGTCGGCGGGGTCATCGCCGAGACCGAGGACGGTCGCCGTCGGCTCGACCTGTCGTTCGACGAACTGCTGCGCCAGCGGGCGGACGCGGTCCGGGCCCTCCTCTCGTAGACGGCGGGAGCGATGGCCGGCTCCGCGTACGCGAGCGCGCTGGGCCGCCTTCAGCCCGACTTCACCGCGTTCCTCCCGAAGGAGACGTACCAGACGCTCCTGACCGCGAAGGACCCCGGCGACCTCGCGAAGCTCCTGGAGACGACGCCGTACGCCGACGACCTCGCCCGGGCCCGGACGACGCACCCCGGCGCCGGCATGCTCGAGGTCGCGGTGAACCGCACGTTCGTGCGGCGGAACCGGCACGCCTACGACGCGACGCCGTACGCCGGCCGCCGCGTCGTCGCCGCCTACCTCGGCCGCTGGGATATCCAGAACGTCGAGCTGATCCTCAGCGCGAAGTCGCAGGGCCGCTTGCTATCGGAGACGGAGGACCATCTCGTCTCCAGCCGCGACATCCCGGCGGGACTGTATGCCGGCGTGATGACGCTCGACGACTTCCGCTACCTGCTCGCCCAGCCGACGTTGGAGGCGACGGTCGCCGCCCTCGCGCAGCACGGCTACGGCGCGACGGTGCTGCCGCTGCTGGAGGCGTTCGAGCGCACGCACGACATCTTCCCGGTGATCGGCGCCCTCGACCGGGCGTACTACCGCGACGTCGCCGAGGCGGCGCGGTTCTTCCAGGGGGACGAGTGGGTCGTTCGCGCCCTGCTGGGCAGCGAGATCGACGTCCGGAACGCGCTGTTGCTCCTCAAGGGAAAGCGGGGGGACGTCCCCCTCCCCGAACTGCTCGCCCGGTGGATCGCCGGCGGGACCCTCTCGGAGGAGGCCGCGGCGGACCTGTACTCGTCCCGGGGCGTTCCCGAGCTCGCCGAGCGGCTCTCCGAGCGGTTCCCCTCCGCCGCGGAAGGGACGGCGGAGTTCCAGGACGGCGGGAACCTGAGCGGCTACGAGACGGCGCTCCAGCGGGACCGCGCGGCGCGCGAGTTGAAGCGGCTGCGCACGTACCCGCTCTCGCTGGCGGTGATCTTCGCCTACCTGATCCGCAGCGAGATCGAGCGGAGCGATCTGCGCCGCCTGGCGTTCGGGAAGCTGTACGGCCTGTCGAACGAGCGGCTCGAGAAGCTGCTGGTCGCCCCGTCCCTGTAGGGGCGCCGTCCTCCGGCTACGGCCGCGCGACGGGCGCCGGCGCGTCCAGGCGCCCCTGCGCGTCGACCGACGGGACGGTGTGCGTGCGGGACGCCCCGAACGGCCGGAACGGTTTCCCGTTGCCGCTGTAGAACTTCGAGAAGTACTCGACGAAGATCAGCCGCGCCCCCTGGATCCCGGGCTCGAAGACGCCGAGGATGACGTTGAACGCCTGGCCCCCGACGAGGATGGCGAGTCCGATGACGATCCCCACCACCGCGAACAGGCCGTGGGTGCGGATCAGGCCCAGCGAGATCGTGTTGATCACCAGCGCGAGGATGACGCTCGCGAGCAGGATGCCGACCAGCCGCATGTACGACAGGATGTGGCTGATCACCTCGAGGAGGCCGAGCATCCCCGTCTGGATCCCTTCGCCGCCGATCAGCAGCGCGAGGCCGCCGCCGAGCATGCCGTACCACGCGTAGTCGATCGGGTGCGCGGTCGGCCCGAGGGTGTGGTGGATGAGCCCGAGGCCGGTGAAGGCGATGCCGAAGGCGAAG
>JASHXN010000135.1 GCA_030043505.1 Thermoplasmata archaeon | reverse complement strand
GCCGTGATGGAAGGAGACCCAGGTCGCCCCGCCCGCGACGCTTAGCATCGCGTTGAGGACCGGCCAGTCGGCGATCGCGTCCGAGCCGTCGCGCATCGCTTCCGTCTCGCGGTACGGGCTCGCCACGCTGCCGGAGTCGTGATGGTCGCGGCCGATCGCCACCGGCGCGCTCACCGTGCCGTCGTGGACGAGCGCGTTCACGAGGTGGCCGAAGCGCTCCCGGTCGCCGTAGCCCATGTAGCAGATCCGGGCCGGGAGCCCCTGAAAGGCGACCTTCTCGCCCGCGAGGCGGATCCACCGCACGAGGTGCTCGTTCGCCGCGAACTCGGAGATTAGGGCGCGGTCGATCGCCCGGATATCCTCCGGGGCCCCGCTCAAGGCAAGCCAGCGGAACGGACCGCTGCCGACGGCGAACAGCGGCCGGATATACTTCGGGACGTAGCCGGGGATCTCGAACGCGTTGGCGACCCCCGCGTCCCGTGCCTGCGCCCGGAAATTGTTCCCGTAGTCGAACGCTTTCGCTCCTTGCTGCTGGAGTTCGAGGATCGCGCGGGCCTCCACGGCGATCGACGCCCGGACGCGGAGCAAGTAGCCGGTGAGGTCCGCCGCCCGAGCCGTCGCCGCGGTTTCGACGGTCATCCCCTGCGGGATGTACCCGACGCGGAGGTCGTGGGCCGCCGTCTGGTCGCTGACGACGTCCGGGACGACCTTTCGTCGGGCGAGCTCCGCAAAGACGTCCGCCGCGTTCGCGCGGAGGCCCACCGAGAGCGGCCGACGGGCGGCGACCGCCTCGCGGACCAGCCCGAGCGCCCCGTCCAGCGAGTCGGCGATCGTGTCGAGATAGCGGTGCGCGCGACGTCGCTCCAGCGCGCGAGGGTCGACGTCGACGATCAGCGCCACGCCGTTCAGCAGGGTGACGGCGAGCGGCTGCGCCCCTCCCATCTCGCCGAGGCCGCTCGACAGCATCCACCGCCCCGCGAGGTCCCCCGACCCAAACTCGGTCCTCGCGAGGGCGGCGAGCGTCTCGTACGTCCCCTGGAGGATCCCCTGGGTGCCGATGTAGATCCAGCTGCCGGCGGTCATCTGACCGTACATCGTCAGGCCGCGGGCCTCCAACTCCCAGAAGACGTCGTCCGTCGCCCAGTGCGGGACGACGACCGCGTTCGAGATCAGCACCCGCGGAGCCTCCTCGTGCGTCGGGAAGACCCCGACCGGCTTACCGGACTGGATGAGGAGCGTTTCGTCGGGCCCGAGCTCCCGGAGCGTCGCGACGATCTGGTGGTACGCCTCCCAGTTCCGTGCCGCCTTGCCCCGGCCTCCGTAGACCACCAGGTGGGACGGATCGCGAGCGACCTCGGGATCGAGGTTGTTCATCAGCAATCGGAGCGCGGCTTCGGCACCCCATGTGCGGCACGACCGCTCCCTCCCACGGGGAGCGCGAATCACCTCCGGGGCCACGCCCGCGCGAGCTTGCGCGGGCATGTAACCTTGGCAACCGGCGCCGGGGCGGTGGGCGTTACGACGAAGGGGTCGGTGGAGGGGCGCTCGGGCGCGCCTGCCGGGCCGCGGCCCCAAAGACGATCCCTCCCGCGAGCGCGCCGACGACGAACGCGATCAAGCTCCAGAGCAGGCCCGTAAGGGCGAGGAGTCCGAACTGTTGGACCAAGAAGACGAGCACGATCCCGAGCACAACGCCGGAGCTGACGGCGCTGGACATCGCGCTCACGGGGTCCCTCCGGCGCCGCTCGCGGGGGGATTCGGCGGGGCAGGCGGGGTGGAGGACGAGTCAGCGGGGGGGCTCGTTCCCGGCGACGACGGCGAACCCGGGGACCAGGGAGCTACGCCCCCGCCGGCAGGGGGCTTGGTCCGCCGGGCTTCCCGGACCGCCGAGATCCCCCAGTACAGCTCGGCGATGACCAGGATCAGGAGCACGACGGCGGCGGCGGACTCGACGAAGTACGGCGCCTTGACGAACACGAAGAAACCCTCGCTCCACGCGGTCGTGCCGTTGCCGTAGAGCAGGCTCGCCTTCAGCTGGAACACGCCTTCGAGCGCCTTGGTGATCTGGCCGAACGACCAGTTGATCTTCGCCGAGAACTCTCCCGGAACCGTGGCGGTCGGTTGCGCCTTCGCGGTCGTCAGCACGACCCCCAGATAGACGAGGGTGAGCGACGCGTTGCGGACGGTCGCCGCGGGGTCGTAGAACGTGAAGACCACGCTCGCGGTGCTCGCCCCGGCCAGGGAGAACGCCTTCGCGGGCGTGTTGGCCGAGGTGACGTTCTTTCCATCCCAGAGGACGCCGGCGCCCGTGAGCCCGAGCAGGCTCGGGGTCACGTGGCTGGAGGGAACCGCCCCTGCCGAAGCGGCTGCAGGGGCGCCCAAGGCTCCGCCGAAAAGGAGCAGCGCTGCGAACGCGAGGCCCGCCGCGAGAGCCCACCGGCGCGCACTGCTCGAACGCGGGGGGCTCGTCACGTCACCCCGGCCAAGTCGTCCCCCGATAAGAACCGTTGGTTCGATATCCCGGTGACCTCTCGCCGCGCCGAGAACGGGCGACGGTCTCCGAGTGGCGCTCGACGGGCCCCCGACGGCGGGGTGGGGCTTGAAGCCCCCTCGGTCGCGGGTCTGAAGTAGCTGTGCCGACACCCTTCGGGTACCATGGGCAAGATCGACCCCGACTCCGTGCGGGGACTCGCCTCGGGGATCCGGCCCTGGAGCGTCCGGCGGCCGCCGCGTTCCAGCTCCGGGGTCGCTCCGACCGCCGGGACCGCTGCCCGAACCTCTCCCCGGGAGTGCCGCGACGTATGCCGCCATAGCTCAGTTGGTAGAGCGGCTGATTTGTAATCAGCAGGTCGGGAGTTCAATCCTCTCTGGCGGCTTCCCCCTACCCGGGACGGCACCTTCCGAGAGAACACCTCGGGGAGAATCAATAACCGCCGGGCCGCTCTACCGGGCTCGTGGCTTCGCCCGCGCCGAACTGCCCCGACTGCGGTACACCGGTGCAGACCGACTGGGCGCTCTGCCCGACGTGCGGGGCGCCGCTCGACTACTACCGGCCCCCGCGAGCCACGTTCGGATCCGGTCCGAACTCGGGCCGGCGGCGCCGTCGCGGGCACGATTGGATCTGGTGGGCGGTCGTCCCGGCGGTGATCATCGTGGTGATCGTCGTCGCCGCGCTCCTGCTCCTGACGTACCTGCCCCGCGAGCCGAAGACGCAGACGCTCGTGACCCCGGGCACGCTGCTGCCGGTCGCGGGCGACAGCGCCGTCTGGGTCTCGTTCGAACTCTCCGAGTCGTCGCGCGTCAACGGCGGATTCGTCTCGACCGCTCCGGTGTGGACGTACATCCTGAACCAGAGCGAGTTCAAGAACCTCAGCTCGTCGTCCAGCGGAACTCCCGCGAACTCCACGTGGACGGCCGGCGAAGTCTCGAATCTCACGTTCAGCGTCGAGCTCACCGGAAGTTCGGGCGGCACGTCGTGGTATCTGACGTTCGTGAACCTGGGCTTGGACCAGGCCGTGGTGAACGTGACCGCCGGCGTCACCGCCACGAGCTAGGGGCCCCGCGGGCGGCACCCCGGCGGGCGACTTACGAGGCTATCGGCGGATCGGCCTGGCACCGCGTGCACCGTGCGGACCACGGCGCGTTCACCAGCTTGCACACCGAACACCGCCACGCCTTCATCCGCTGCTTCGGAGGTTCGCTCCCGGGCGCGGGCGCAGGCGCAGGGGGAGGAACTTCGGGCAGCGAGAAGAGCGTCGGCGGCGGTCCTACAGGGGTCTCGGGCGCCGGCGGGGATGCCACTGGCGGCAGTTCTTCGTGTTCCGGTACCGGTGACGGCTGGGGAACCTCCTCGGAGGTCTCTACCTCTTCGGGCTCCGGGTCGGGTTCGGGGGGCGGCGAGGGGGAAGTACCGCGAGGTACCCGGAGCGGCCCCCGCGACGCCGAACCCGGCACGTAGTGTCCGCGGGCCGTCTGGGACCTGCTCAGGCGGAATTCGCCGTCCGAACCGGGGCGCGACGGCGCGGTGGACCGCGGAGGGGTCGGAACGTCGGGCTCGTCCGTGTCGGGGGCGAGGTCGGCGGGCTCCAGGGACCAACGGGAATTCGCGGAAGACGGCGCGGCTCGGGCCGCACTGACGTCGGACCTAGCGCTAGGCCGGCTCGCCGGTGGGCGCGCGCCGGAAGGGGCGGCCGCTCGCCCAGCGCCGGGCGACGTGCGGAGGCCCACCGGGGGCGGGGGCAGAACGACGACGGCAGGAGAGGAACGCGAGTCGCTCCCTGCGGGGGCCGCGATGCGGCTTCGCTCGAGCGCGCGGGCCAGACGGTCCGCCGTCGGGAGCGTCACCGGCGCCCGCCCCGTCCCTGCGGGCGCGAGTCGCGACGCCGAGACGATCCCGTCCCACTCGGTGACGGACGGGCGCCCCGCCGACACGCGCTTCGAACCGCGGGGGGCTGGAGGAACTCCGGCCGGAAACCATCCCGACCACTCGGCGGGCGACGAGGCATCCGTACCACCGCTCTGGGGTTCGGAGATCAGGAGTCCTGCGAGGACCCCGGCGACGACGCCCAGGCCGAAGCCGCCGTAGGCGAGCACGCCGACGCCGCTCAACCCGATCACCAAGTAGCCGGCCCACCGTCCCCGGGGGGCGGCGCGGACGGTCAGGACGCCGACCACGACGACGAGAGCTCCGACGATCACGCCCAGGATGCACGCCACCAGGAAGATCATCGGGGAGAAGCCCCAGAACGGGTGGTCTCCGCAGCCGGCCCCCGAGCTGGAGCACGTTTTAGTAGCGGACCAGGCCGAGGGGAGGTAGAGCAACCCCACCGCGGCGGTCGCCACGCCGCCTACGATGCTGAGGACGAACTGAAGGTCGGGGCGACGGTGCAGCGGCCCCAACCACGTGCGGCCGGTCGTCACGAGAGCCCCTGCGCGCCCGCCGGTCGGCCCGCCGGCGCTTCGTCGGGGTCGTTCGGTCCGCCCATCCGTGTCCGCCCGGGCCGGTCGTCCGCCCTCTCCCGGCGCCCGCCCAGCGGGGCGGCAGGGGCCGACCGTGAACAGCCATCGACGGCTTGGAGGGCCAAGTAGTTTCCTCCGAACGCTCCGGCCGCGGCGCGGAGCTCCGGCGCGGAACTACGGCGCCGATGGGTTCGGCGGGGGCGCGGCGTCGCCCTTCGCAGGCAGCCGGCGGAGCGCCTCGCGAACGTGGAGCCCGGGACGCCAGCTGTCGACGACGTCGCGGACCGCGCCGTCCGGCCCGATGACGAACGTGACCCGGCGCGCGGTGCCCAGGAGGCCCAGGACCCCGAACGAGCGGCTGACGCGTCGATCGGGGTCGGCCAGGAGCGGGAAGCCGAGTTCGCACTCCTTCTGGAAGTCGCGTTGATCGCCGACGGGGTCGACGCTCACCCCGACGACGTGCGCGCCGGCCGCCGAGAACTCCGGCAGGCGGCGGGAGAACTCTCGCGCTTCCATCGAGCAGCCGGCGCTGCCGGCCTTCGGATAGAAGTACAGCACGGTGAGTTTGCCGAGCAGGTCGCCCCGCGAGAACGTCGTGCCGTCCGTCGCGGCCGCCGAGAAATCGGGCACCGCCTCGCCCGCCCGGAGGGGTACTTTGCGCTCCGCGTCCGCCATCGTCGCGCCTACGGGTTGGCCACGCCGTCCGCGGGCTTGAGCTGTTCGACCGCCGCCCGCTCCTCGTCGGTCAGCGGTAACGCGTCGGAGAGGCGGAACAGCTCGTCCCATCGCTCCACGACCGGCGGGGGCACACAGATCGTCGCGACCCACGGTCGCATCAGCAGGAACTGCAGCGACGCCTGCGCCAACGTTCGTCGCCCGGTCCGCGCCAGGAAGCGGTACGGCGCGACGGGGGCGAACTCCGCTTCGAGCTCGCGCACGCTCCGGGGGGTAGTGGGTCGTCCTCCCCGGAGCGCCGGCGCGAACCGGCTCCCGTCCAGCCGCCCCCCCGCGAACGGGTCGCGCACCACCCAGCCGAACGGGGCGGTCCCGGCGGCGCGGGCGGCGGCCTCGGCGAGAGTTCGGTGGAGCAAGGAGTACGGCCCCGATAGGAGACCCGGGTCCCCGGTCGCCACCGCCCGGTCCACTTCTTCCGGATGCTCGCAACGCCGTATCGTCCGCGTCGTGGGGTTCCCGACCGTCGCTTCCGAGCTACCGACCTCTACGAGGCGGGGAAACCGGCTCGGAG
>JASHXN010000134.1 GCA_030043505.1 Thermoplasmata archaeon | reverse complement strand
CTCGGCGAGCTTCGGGACGCTCCCCACGCTCTCCCAGGCTACGCCGGGGAGCGAGGGGATCGGTTCGGGCGGCGCCGACCCGGGGCGAACGAAGACGGGCAACACCAAGCGGCGTGGCTCGACGACCGTCTCCGCGACCCACTCTCGCAGGGCCGCGGTGCGCCGGAGCCTGCGGCCCCGCACGGCGAGGCCGGGGGCGGCCTCGCGCCGTCGACGCGACGAACTATCCGGCGGCATCGCGAACGGCCCGGACCAGGCAGCGGGCTAAGCGTTGCGGGTTCGTGCTCGGGCAGACGACGACCCGCCGGAAGCCCGCTCGTCGAACGACGGCGGCGGTTCGTGGCCCGAGCGTTACGGCCGGAACCGCCCCGCCGAGCGTTCGGAGGGCGCTCCGCCCGAGGCCCTTCGCCAGCGCCGTAAGGGCCGAAGGGCTCGTCACGACCAACGCGCCGGCAGCGGGGAGCTCCCGCGCCCAGGGCCGGACCGCCTCCGGCACCGCGTGCACCCGGTAGGCGACCAGGCTGGTGACTCGATGTCCGCGCGCCCGCAGCCTAAGCGCCAAGACCGGACCGGCCCGATCGGAGCGGAAGTAGACGAACGGGCGGGGGGATAGACCTTCGAGGGCCGGCGTGAGGCTTCCCTCTCCCAAACCCCGTCCTGCGCGGCGAACCCGGACCGGCAGCCCCCTCAAGCTCCGCGCGGTCTCGGGTCCGGCGACCCAGACCTCCGGCCGGCCCTCGCGCCGCGCCATCGAGAGCCACGCTCGGAACTGCGGGCCGACCGCGTGCTTGCTCGTCACGATCGCCGACGCGCGGCGAACCCCGGCGAGCGTTCGGCGGGCTCCGGCCCCTGAAGGCGCCGGCGCGGCCCGCAGCAGTTCGATCCGCCGAAGTCGGAGGCCGTGGCGCCGCACCACGCGACCGAGCGACCCGAGAGTCTCGGGCGCCGACAGCACATACACCGTGGACGATCGTCCGCGACGCATCAGTTCGGGACGGACGCACCGGCGAGCAGCGTCGCGCCCCCAGCGTTCCGAAGGGTGACCCCGAGCCGCTGTCCCAGGCGTTCCCCGTCGGTGGCGGGCCCGCGAACGGTCGATCGAACCCGCACGCGTCCGTCGGCGGAGAGGACCTCTCCGGTCAGGCGCAGCGCGCGGCGGTCAACCTTCGCCAACGCTCCGAGCGGCAAGCGGCAATCTCCCCCCAGCGCGCGGGCGAACGCGCGTTCGGCGACGACGGCGTGGTGCGTGGCGGGATGGTCGATCGCGACCGCGAGCGCCGCGGTCCGCCGATCCCGGCTCCGGGTCACGATCGCCAGGGCGCCCTGGGCGGGCGCGGGGAGGAACTCTCGCACGGTCAGCACGGTGGCCAGCTCAGCGGCGCGCCCGAGGCGTCGCAGCCCCGCGACGGCAACGATCGCGCCGTCCAGTTGGCCGGCTCGCACTCGCGCGATGCGGCTGTCAACGTTTCCGCGTAGCTCGACGACCCTCAGGTCCGGCCTCCACCGGAGGAGTTGCGCCCGCCGTCGCAGGCTGCTCGAGCCGACTCGGGCGGATCTGGGGAGCACTTCCGACCCGCGTCGGACGCGTACGACGAGCCCATCCCTGGGGTCCGCGCGGCGGGGGCAGGCGGAGAGCCGCAGGCCCGGCGGCATTTCGACGGGAAGGTCTTTGGCGCTGTGTACGGCGAGGTCGATCGTACCTCGAAGAAGCGCCCGGTCGATCGTGTCGGTGAAGTCGGGGGAGGCCCCCGGGGCGAGGTCCCGATCCCCCGTCGTCTCCAGGGGCACGACGTCGAACTGAACGTTCGGATGTCGCCGCTGGAGCGCCCGGATCACGAGGCGGGTCTGGGCCGTCGCCAACGGACTCCGCCGGGTTCCGACCCGGACGGAACCGCTCACGGCCCGGAAGCGGCCGGTCGCCAAAGTTCGAGGGCGAGCCGTCGGAGCAGATCCCCCTCCGCGCCCGGGGGCGCCCCGCGGAGCCTTTGCGTCGGCGCCTGGAGGAGGCGCTCGGTGAGGCGCCGCGTGAGACGGTCGACCGCGGCCAGCTGCTCCGGTGCCAAGACCCCCAAGTGGGAACGCGCGGACTCAAGCTCGGCCCGTCGGGCGAACTCCGCGTTGCGCCTCAGTTGGGCGACCCACGGCTCGAACGCGGCCGAGGCAAAGCGGGCGAACTCCTCGTCGGCGGCGGCCGCCAACAGCTGCTCCTCGCGGCCGTCGGACGGCCTCCGGAGGTCGGATCGGAGATCCTCCAGATCCAGCAGCCGGACCCCGGGGACCGCTCGCACGCCGGGGTCGATATTGCGTGGCATCCCGACGTCGACCAGCAGCACGGACCGGCCCGGAGGGAGGTCGGAGGGGCCGAGCGTTCTTTCGCCGCTCTTGGTGGCGGTGACGACCGCGTCCGAGAGGGCGACCTCCGCCGCAAGCCCGGCCGCTCGGACCGCTCGGGCGCCGGTGGTGCGAAGGAACTCCTCCGCCGGGGGCGACGTGCGGTAGGCGATCGTCACCCGAGCGGACGGAGCCAGCAGTTCGGTGACCGCCCGGCCCACGGCCCCCGAGCCGACGACCAGCACCCGGGGGAACGGTCGGCCGGTCAGCTCCAGGACCTTCGTCGCCGCCACCGCCGCGATCGAGCAGGACGACGGGACCGTAGGCGCGATGCGGTCCGCGGCGTCGGTCGCAGCGTCGAACAGGTCGCGCAGGAGCCGGCGTCGATGCCGGCTCAACGTGGCGTGGCCCGCGGCGCGCACCTGGGCGCGGACCTCGCGCTCGCCGACGACCATCGACTCACGGCCCGCCGCTACCTGGAATAGGTGCCCGGTGACGTCCCGGCCGCTCCGCTCTTGCCAGGGCGGTCCGGTCGCCTCCAGGCGCTCTCGCCACGCCGATAGGGCAGCGGGTGTTCGAACGACCAGCAGCAACTCGCGGCGCGAGCACGTCGCCACGAGCGCCGCTTCCTCGGTCTCGGCGATGCGCTCGAACCCGTCGGCAACCCACTCCGGCCCGACCGTGCGCGCGAGGGAGTCCAGCGCGTCGAGCGACGAGGTCCGCAAACTGAACTCGAATCCGGCCAGCAGCAGAGGCGACAGTTCGGCAGCTCCGGGAGAATCGGCCGGTTCGACGCCCGACGCCGTCCCCCCGCGGTCCGCCACCGCGAGAGGGAGCGAAGTCGCAGGCATCGGCGGTCCGACCGCCGTTGGGGCTTTACAAGGGGCGTACGAATTGTCCGTACTCGAGGGGGATAGACCCCGAAGCGCGGGTCCGGCCGGTACGTCGCCTGGCAGGGTTTCGTCGTGCCGTTCCGGCAGGTCTTTAAGCCCGACCGTGCTGCCGCGAACGTGGCCGCCGGCACCTCGCGCCCAACGCCCGACGTAGCGGCGATGCTGGGGAAAGCGCCGATCTTCTCCGCGCTGAGCGAACGCCAACTTCGCTCGCTGGCGAAGACCGCGAAGGTCGTCGCCTATCCGGCGAACACGAAGATCGTCAAGCAAGGGGAGCCCGGGATCGGGCTCTACCTCCTCCTCGACGGAGAGGCAGAGGTCCGTCGCGGCGACCGGACGCTCGCCAAGCTCGGCGCCGGGCAGTTCTTCGGCGAGATGACCCTGCTTGACGAACAGCCTCGGTCCGCCGACGTCGTCGCGGTGCGGCCGTCCGAGTGCGCGGTACTGTCCCGGTGGGAGTTCTGGGGGTTCGCGAAGGGCGAGCCCGAGGTCCTGCAGGGGGTCCTCCGTGAAATGGCCCGTCGGCTGCGCGAGACCGACCGCGCACTCTCCGAATAGGGCTGAGCCGGCGCCCGAAGGGCGCTATATCGACATCGATATATGCGCGAGCAGCCCCGGGCGGGCCGGCTATGCCGCCGCGGTTGATCGGGCTCTACGCGCTGGCGACCATGGAGCGCGAGGGGGTGCTCCACGGCTACCTCCTGTCCCAGCGGATCGCCGAGCGCACGGAAGGGGCCTGGCGTCCGGGGGCCGGCGCCGTCTATCCTTCGCTCGCGGCGCTCGTGGAACGTAAGTGGGCCCGGCGTACCGGTGTGGGCCGGCGCCGCGAGTACCGGATCACACCGGCGGGCCGAGCGGCCCTTCGAAAGATCCGTCGGCGGGCGGGCCGAGGGGAGCGGGGCGGGCCC
>JASHXN010000133.1 GCA_030043505.1 Thermoplasmata archaeon | reverse complement strand
GATCACGTCGACCCCCTTCTTCCCGCTCCACTCCCACAGGAGACGGTCGAGCGGGTGGCCTTCGTCGGTGACGAGGTAAGCGTCTGCCCCGAGCTGGCGGACCGCTTCCTCCTTGGCTGCGGTTCGGGAGGTGACGGCGACCTCGGCGCCGAGCAGCTTCGCGACCTGGACCGCCGCCGTCGCCACCCCGCCGCCGGCCCCGATGACCGCGACGCGGTCGCCGCGCCGGACCTCTCCGACCGTCGCGAGCGCTCGCCACGCGGTTTGGAAGACCAGTGGGGCCGCGGCGCCCTGGGCGAAGTTCCAGCCATCGGGAAGCGGGTGCACGTTCCGACGGGGGACGACGACGAACCGCGCCGCGGTCCCCTGCACGTGCTCGCCCACGATCCGGTAGGCGCGGCACAACGACTCGGCCCCGGCGCGGCACGCCTCGCACGTGCCGTCCCACATGCCCGGGTTCAGCAGGACCTTTCGTCCCGTCGGCAGGTCGTCGACCCCCGTCCCGACGGATTCTACCGTGCCGGCGCCGTCGGAACCGAGGACATGCGGTCGCTCGATCGGGACGCCCGGGATGCCGGCCAGCGTGAATCGGTCGAGCCGGTTGAACGCCGCGGCCTCCACGCGGACCCGTACTTCGCCAGGACCCGGTACGGGTTCGGGGACGTCGACGAACTGGAGCCGTTCCTCGCCCCCGTGCTCCGCGAACCCAAAGCCGCGCATGGGGCTATGTTCCGCGCGCGAGATGCCAGCGGGTCCCGCCCGCTCCGTCCTCGACGACGACCCCCGCACCGGCGAGTTCGTCCCGGATCCGGTCCGCCTCGGCGAAATCGCCGCGAGCCCGAGCTCTCGCCCGAGCGGCGAGCGCGGCCTCGACGACCGCCGCCGAACTCTGCGAGGAGACGGGAGCTAGGTCCTCGAAGAGACCGAGCACCTCCCGCGCCCAGTCGTACGGCGCCCGCACGCGCTCGAGCGAGGCTCCGGACCACCCTTCGAAGGCGTCGACGTGCTCGGCGAGCTGACGGCTCCAGCCGAACAGCAACGCGATCGCGCCCCGGGTGTCGAAGTCTTCGCTCAGCGTCTCGTCGAGGCGTTCGACGAGCGCTCCCGCGTCGTCCAGAAGGGCTTCCGGAGCCTCCGTGCCGGTCTTGTCGACCCCGCCGGCGGTAAGGGCCTGCTCGAGCCGCTCGAGCGGCAGCCCCAGCCGGCGGTACGCCTCCGTCGCTTCGACGAGGCTCCGCTCCGCCTCGAACTCGACCGGGCTGCGGTACTGGGTGTTCACGTAGAAGAACCGCAGCGGCCCCGGTCCCCACCGGTCGAGCGCCTCCGCGAGGCTGAGGACGTTCCCCAGCGACTTGCTCATCTTCTCGCCCTTCAGCTGCAGCGCCCCGCCGTGCAGCCAGTAGTTCACGAGCGGCGCCTCGCCGGTGGCGGACTCCGCGAGGGCGATCTCCGCCTCGTGGTGCGGGAAGATCAGGTCGATCCCGCCGCCGTGCAGGTCGTACCGGGCGCCGAGCAGCCGCTCCGTCATCGCGGTGTCCTCGATGTGCCAGCCCGGGCGGCCCGGGCCCCACGGGCTGGGCCACGCCGGCTCGCCGGGGGTCGCTGCCTTCCAGACCGCGAAATCCTCGGGCGACCGCTTGTCCCGGTCCAGCTCGAGCCGCGCGCCGGGGCGCAGCGCGGCCGGGTCCTGGTGCGACAGCTCGCCGTACTTCGGGAACTTCGCGACCGAGTAGTAGACGGACCCGTCGGCGGCGCGGTAGACGAACCCTTTCGCCTCGAGCACGCGGATCTGCGCGACGATCTCGGCGACGTAGTCGGTGGCGAACGGGTAGTAGTCGACGCCGCGGACCCCGATCCGCTCCATCGCCTGCCGGTACGCCGCGAAGTTGCGCTCGGCGAGCCGCAGCGGGTCGTCGTGGGCTTCGGCCGCCCGGGCGATCAGCTTGTCGTCGAGGTTCGTCACGTTCTGGACGTAGAACAACCGGTAGCCCCAGCGGCGCAGCGCACGGGCGACGACGTCGAAGAAGACGAACGTCCGCGCGTGGCCGACGTGCGCGGGGGCGTACGGCGTGAGCCCGCAGACGTACAGGCCGACCCGCGGCGGCTGGATCGGCGCGAAGAGGCGGACCTCCCGCGCCCGCGAATCGTAGAGCCGGAACCGGCGCACGCTACACACCCCGGAGGGCGGCGCGCACGTCGTCGGCGAGGTCGGCCGGGTCCTCGATCCCGCACGAGAGGCGCACGAGTCCGTCGGTGACCCCGTGACGCCGCCGGTCCGCCTCCGGCACGCTCGCGTGCGTCATCGACGCCGGGTGGTCGGCGAGCGACTCGACGCCCCCCAGGCTCTCGGCGAGCGTGAAGATCTTGAGCCGGCGCAGGAACGCGACGGCCCGGCGCCCGCCGCCGCGCACGTCCACCGTCACGATCCCGCCGAAGTCGTCCATCTGGCGACGGGCGAGGGCGTGCTGCGGGTGCGAGGGGAGCCCCGGGTAGAAGACCCGGCGGACCTTCGGATGCCCTTCCAGTGCCTCGGCGACCGCTCGGGCCGACTCGCCGTGCGCCCGCATCCGGACCGCGAGAGTGCGCAGGCCCCGGAGCACCAGGTACGAGTCGAACGGGCTCGGCACGGCGCCGACCGCGTTCTGGAGCCAGGCGTACCGCGCGGCGGCCCGCCGCTCCTTGACCACGAGCGCGCCGCCGATGATGTCGGAGTGGCCCCCGAGGTACTTCGTCGTCGAGTGCAGCACGACGTCGGCGCCCAACTCGAGGGGCCGCTGGAGCGCTGGGGTCGCGAAGGTGTTGTCGACGACGACCGTCGCCCCGGCGGCGTGGGCTCGCCGCGCGACCGCCGGAATGTCGACGAGCTTCAGGAGCGGGTTCGTGGGGGACTCGATGTAGACGACGTCCGCCGGTCGTTCCAGCGCCTCCGCGACCGCCGCCGGCTGGCTCAGGTCGATGAACTCGCTGCGGACGCCGAACTGGCGTTCGTGATGGTCCATCAACCGCCAGGTGCCGCCGTACAGGTCGTCGCCGGCGACGATGCGGCGCCCCGACGGGATCGACTCCAAGAGCGTGGTCAGCGCCCCCAAGCCCGACGAGAAGGCGAGGCCGGCCTTCCCCGACTCCAGGGCGGCGAGCGCGTTCTCCAGGACCTTCCGGGTCGGGTTCGCGGTGCGCCCGTAGACGTACCCCTGATTGCGGTTCGGGGCCGACTGCCGGAACGTGCTCGAGAGGTAGATCGGGGGATTCACCGCGCCCGTCAGCGGGTCCGTCGGCTGGGCGTCGTGGATCACGCGCGTCCTAAGCCGCACGGTTCGCCCCCTCGTCCGAAAGGAATCCGACCAGGTCGTGCCGGGTCAGGACGCCGACGACGGAACGGTCCTTCGGAGACCGCACGAGCACGGCGCGCTCCTCCTTCAAGCGTCGGAGCACTTCGCCGAGCGGCACGTCCGAACTGACCTCCGGCAACGGCGGTCCGAGCGCGTGCGTCGCGGAGCGGTCGAGGACCGTCGCGTCCTCCAACCCGCGGCGGAGGATCTCCTCCTCCTGGAGCGTCCCGACGTTCTCCGCACCGCGGAGGACGGGGGCCTGGGAGATCCCGTGGGCGCGGAGCTTCCCGAGCGCGTCCCGCAGGACGGTCGTCGGCTCGACGAAGACGAGCGGAGGCGTCGCCGACTTGCGCCCGACCAGCTCGCCCGCCGTGGCGCCGGGCTCGAGGAAGCCCTTCTCGCGCATCCAGTCGTCCGAGTAGAACTTCGACAGGTACCGGTCGCCCGAGTCGGGCAGGATGACGAGCACGGTCGCTCCCTCCGGGAGCGGACGGCCGGCGAGCCACTTGAGCGCGCCGGCGACGGCCGCTCCGGAAGAGCCGCCAACGAACAGCCCCTCCTCGCGCGCCAGACGCCGCGCCATCACGAACGACTCCCGGTCCCCGACCTCCACGAACTCGTCCATCACGCGGAAGTTGATCGTCTGGGGCACCATGTCCTCCCCGATCCCTTCGACCAGGTACGGCACGGCCGTCTTCGGGGTCCCGGTATGGAACGCCGACGCGAGCACGGAGCCCGCCGGGTCGACCGCCACGATCCGGACGTCCGGGCGATGCTCCTTCAGGAACCGGCCGATCCCGCTCATCGTCCCCCCGGTGCCGACCGTCCCTACCACGGCGGCCGGTCCGCTCCCGAGCTGCCGGGCGATCTCCGGTCCGGTCGAGCGGTAGTGGGCGTCGGGATTCCCCGGGTTCGTGTACTGGTTCGGATAGAACGCCCCCGGGGTCTCGGCGGCGATCCGCTTCGCCACCGAGTAGTGGCTCATCGGATGGTCCGGCGGCACGCCGCTCGGGGTGACGACGACCCGGGCGCCGTACGCCCGCAGCAGCCGGATCTTCTCCGAGCTCATCTTGTCGGGGATCACGAAGACGACGCGGTAGCCTCGCACGGCCGCCACGATCGCGAGTCCGACCCCGGTGTTGCCGCTGGTCGCCTCCACGATCGTCCCGCCCGGCTTCAGCCGGCCGTCCCGTTCGGCGTCCCGGATCATCGACGCGCCGATCCGGTCCTTCACCGAGCCTCCCGGGTTCAGGAATTCGAGTTTCGCGAGGACCCGGTACGGGATCCCGGCCGCGACCCGTCGAAGCGGGACCGCCGGGGTCTCCCCGACGAGGTCCACGATGCTCTCGGGCGCCTCCCGTGACGGCGGCACGGCCGCCGAGGACGAGGGCCCGCGAGTTAACCCTATCGACGGCGGGACGGGTTGCCCACCGCCTCGGCGAGCCGGACCCGTTCTTCCCGGACGAATTCGTACTCGTTCGTTCGCGTCCGACCGCGGTCTTAAGGCGCGTGGCCCACCTTCTCGCGCCGAGGTCCGCCCGTGATCGGCGCGCTCGAGACGGAGGTACTCCTCGCCCTGCGCGAGGTCGAGGAGGGTCCGGCCCGCGACGTGCGCCGGGCGCTCGACCGGCGCGGCACGCGCGTGGCGTACACCACCGTGGCGACGATCCTGGCGCGCCTGTACGCGAAGGGGTTCGTCCGGCGGCGGCGGGAGCCGTGCCAGGGCGGGGAGCGGTACGTCTACCGGCCGGCGGAGGTGGAGGAGAAATACCTCAAGAACATCCTCCGCGGCGTCGTCGCGATGTTCGGTCCGTCCGGGGTGGTCCACCTGAACGAAGAGATCGCGAAGCTCGACCCGACCGAGGAGAAGGCGCTCCGGCGCCGCCTCGGGCTCGACTGAGCCGACGCCCGGGTATGGATCGTCCGGC
>JASHXN010000132.1 GCA_030043505.1 Thermoplasmata archaeon | reverse complement strand
CGGGTCGGTGGACGGGGGGATCTACGTGCCGGGGATGCCGGAGGGGACGTACACGCCGGAGGTCTGGAACGCATCGAGCAACGGGACGCTGGTGGTGACGGTTCCGGGGACGTTCACCGTGTTGCCGTGGGTCTCGCTGACCTCCTCGATCGGGCCGGCAGGGTCGTCGGACACAGTTTCTGGTGACGGGTTGGCGGCGAGCAGTACCTACGCGCTCTGCTTCGACACCGTATCCGAGACCGAGAGCAGCAGTTGCCTCTCGGTCGGGCCGAGCGATGCGGCGGGGACACTGAGCTCCACGCCGTTCTCCGTTCCGTCCCTGGCGATCGGGACGTACTACGCGGAGCTGTGGAGCTCGGCGACGGGAGGGACGTTCGTGGCGGCGGTGTCGAGCCCGTTCACGGTGGTGGGGAGTCTGCCGCTCTCGGCGGCGCTGACGCCGTCGAGCGGGACGGTCGATGTCAACGATGAGGTGACCCTGAGCGTGAACGGGCTGACGCCTGGGGGCGACTACTGGCTCTGCTACGACGTCACGCCCGGGACGCAGAGCCCGTACTGCTGGGAGTTCGAGGCGAACGCGAGCGGCTCCGCGGACGGGGGAATCTACGTGCCGGGGATGCCGGAGGGGACGTACACGCCGGAGGTCTGGAACGCGTCGAGCAACGGGACGCTGGTGGTGACGGTTCCGGGGACGTTCACGGTGCTGCCGTGGGTCTCGCTGACCTCCTCGATCGGGCCGGCAGGGTCGTCGGACACAGTGTCCGGGGACGGGCTGGCGGCGAACTCGTCGTATGAACTCTGCTGGGACAGCGTGCAGGGGACGCAGTCCGTCAGTTGCGACTCGTTCCGGACGAACCAACTCGGTACGGACTCCAGCACCCCCGAAACGGTCCCGGAACTTCCGGCCGGGCCGTACTCGGTGGACGTGTGGACGACGTCCGCGGTCCCGACGCTGGTGACCGCGACGTCCGTTCCGTTCCTCGTGACTCCGGCGCTGGGCATCGGGCTCAACCAGAGCGGTGGGCCGGCCGGTGACCGCGTGGAGATCGCGGGTCAGCTGTTCGCGATCGACTCCCCGCTCACGCTCGCCTTCGGGGGGGTCGACGTGGCGGTATCGTCGTGCACCGACGGAACCTTGACGGCCGGCCGGGTCACCACCGACGGCACGGGGAGCTTCGAATGCGCCCTGACCGTTCCGTCCGGCACCTCGGGTGCAACGGTGGTTGCGACCGACGGGGCGTCCGACTCGGCGACCACCCGGTTCAACGTCACGGTCCCAAGCATCTCGCTCAGCACTGCGTCTCCGACCGTGGGGACGACGGTGACGATCTCCGGTTCGGGGTTCGCGAGCGCCGACACGGCGCTCGCCATCTCGAGTACCCCGGCCGGCGCGGTCTCCCGGGCGTCCTGCTCGGCGACGGACCAGACGATCGCCGTCTGCGAATTCACCGTGGCCAACGGCTCGAGCGGTTCGTACCAGATCACCGTGCTCGGTTCGGGCGGACCGAACGACTTCGCCCGGGCGGCGCTCACCCTCCCCTCGCCTAGCCGCTCCCACCGGGGATTCCTCGGGCTGCCGGGCGACGATGGCTACATCGTGGTAGGGGCCGCGGGCGCCGGGGCGTCGATAGCGGCGCTGGTGCTCCTCGGGATCCTGACCGGGGCTCACTCGACGGCGCCGCTCGGGGCGGGCGGGATCGCGGGGGAGGAGACGGCTCGCCGCGCTCGCCGACGCAAGCGACGCAAGGAGCGCGCGCGAGAGGCTGCCGCCGCGGCCAAGAGGTCGGCTCCGGGTCCCCCGGTTCCCGAACGGCCCTCTGCCCCGACCCCGGAAGTCTCCACGGCGGAGCCGCCGGTCCCGCCAGTCGTGTCCCCGGCGGCGGCACCTGCCGTGGTGTCCCCACCCCCCGCGCCGAACGCCCCGGTAGGACCGAGTACCCCGCCCCCTCCCCCGGCGGCGTCGTGCCCGGCGTGCGGGCAGGCGTATGTAGGGGCCGAGCCGTTCTGCACGGCCTGCGGGAAGCCGCGCGGGGGAGCCTCGACCGAACCGGCACCATGAGCGTCTCCTTCTCGCTGCCGGACCTCGCCGAACTACCGCTCCTGATCGGCTACACCGTTTGGTGGATGCACACGCTGCGCCGGGGCGCGCGGGTACGGCGCGCTAGCCTGGCCCTGCACACCGTGGTCTACGGGTTGCTGGCCGTGTACGTCTGGGCCGTGTCGCTGGGCGAGATCGTCCGGGCGGGCGCCGCGTCGACGCCGTTGACCTGGCTCTGGACGATCCTGCTCACGTGCATCGCCGTCGGAGCCACGGAGGGAGGGTTGTGGTACGGCAACCGTCGGATCGTCTTCGAACGAACCAAGATCGACGGATGGCACTACCGGGGACCCCTGGTGATCGCCTTGTTCTGGCTCGCCCTCTACCTGATCCGGTTCTCGCTCGAGGACGGTCTCCTAGGGGGGTACTCGGTGTTGCTCCCCGTCCAGCATTTGCCGGCCTCGGTGCCGGTGGGCTCGTTCGTGGCCGTCGTCCTCGTCGTGGCGTCCTTGTATCTCACAAGCTTCGGCTTCCTGCTCGGGATCTCGATCGTCGTCTGGGACCAGCACGACCAAGCGGAGTTGCCGGAC
>JASHXN010000015.1 GCA_030043505.1 Thermoplasmata archaeon | reverse complement strand
GATAGCGGTTGAACAGGTACGACTGGAACGCGTGCACGAACAGCCGCCGGAGCTCGTACGGCAGCGCACGGAGCGCCCGCTCCGGGGGATCCCCGTGGCTGAGCCGCTCGAGGATCGAGCGCTCGAACCGGTACTCGGGCGGGAACTCCCGGAGCGCCCGGGCGGCGTCGCGGTGCTCGGCGTAGGCGGTGCGGGCGGCATCCCCCGACCCCGGGGTCGTCGTCGGCGGAAGGTCGATCAGGTAGGCGTCGACGGCCCGGGCGAGGTCCCCCCGGACGATCCACCGGCCGACCGTGTGCGTGATCGGGCGTACCTCGCCGAACCGCTGCGGGCCGAAGAAGTTCGGGACCCCGCCGGCGTGGCGAAGCTCGGCCTCGATGCGGCGGTACTGCTCCGCGCTCGCGCCCGGTGCTCCGGTCGTTCGCACGTGGATCTCGAAGTGGTTGCCGTAGTGTTGACCCAGGACGAGACGGTCGCGGGCGCGGTACGCCTCGACGAGGCGAACCCCGTCGAGCCCCAGCTCGCCCGTGGGCGGCGGACCCCGGTAGGTGAACAGTCGCTCGGCGACGGCGCGCCGGTCCTTCGTTCCGGACCAGCTCAACGAGCGCCGCGGGAGCCCCAGACGCCGCCCGATCGCCTCCGCCAGCTCGTGCTGCTCCCAGCCACGGCTCTCGACCCGGAGGACGGTGATCGGACCGTCCGCGTCCGGGCGGGGGGAGGTGGAGACCTCGCGGACGTGGAACTCTTCGGGGGAGACCTTCAGGCGGCCGGGAGCCCCGGGGGACGGGGAGAGGTAGAACCCCATCCCGAGGGCCCGGTCGGTGGGGGGCGGCGTCGGCTCGCCGCCGGGCACGCGCCGATGGAGGCTACGGTTGTTATTACTGCGCGGCACGCTCCTCTTCGGTGACGGCCCGGAACGGATGATCCAGGCGACGGCGCGGATCCTCAGGAACGTCATCGACGTCCAGGTCGGTGACGCCGTATGGGTCGGCCGCCCGATCGAGGCGGAGCAGGGGGGCCTCGGGCACAAACTGGCCGCCCTCTTCTCGACGGAGTATCACCTGTACCGGCCCGACCTCGGCAGTCTCCCCCAGGCGACGATCTCCTACCGCGCCAAGAGCGACGAGATCCGCATCCAGTCCGGCGAGCAGTCCTGGAAGACCCAGTCGTCCTCCTACGGGCCGATGACGTTCGAGTACGGCGGGGTCGGCTACACCATCCACGAGCGGCTGACGGGGCGGTTCGCGATCCTCCAAGGGGTCAAGCCGGTCGCGGTCGGCCAGCTCGGCTTCCGCTCGTGCGTGCTGCGCGAGTACCCGGCGGAGCTCGAGACGATCTTCGCGCACCTGGCGCTCGGCTACGTCGTGCGCACGCTCGCCTGGGAGATGGTCGGGTCGACCGGGCTCAGCGGCGGCCGCTAAGGGGCGGCGGGAGCGCGGCCCGCGAGCTGCGGGTCAGCGAGCGCCGGCGCGAGGCGGCGCGGGGTACCTGGAAGACGTGGTACGGGATCGGCGCGAGCAGCAGGGCGCCCGCGACGACCGTCGCCGCCGCGACCGTGTAGGCGAAGTGCACGCCGAACGTGGCGTACATCCAGCCGCCGAGCAGCACGCCGAGCAGGCTCCCCGCGCCGCCGACGGCGTTGTAGAGGCCGAGCGCGCGGCCGCGGGCGGAGCGCCCGACCAGGCGCACGAGGAACAGCGTGCTGGCGGTGCTGATGAACGCCCACGTCACGCCGAGCAGGCCGTTGAGGATCGTCAGCCAGCCGAGCAGCAGCGGGGAGCCGAGCCCGAAGACGAAGTAGAGCGGCGCCCACAGGAACAGCACGAACAGGCCGACCCGCGCGTACAACGACTCGAGGAAGACGGACTTCGGGGAGTGGGTCTCGACCGCCTTTCCCGAGTGGAAGAAGAGCGACGTCGACGCCGCCGCCGAGCCGAGGTAGACGATGAACACCCCGGCGTCCGTGAAATGGGCGTACTGCCAGAGGAAGACCGGGAACGGCCCGTAGAAGATGTCGAAGCCGACGCACATCACCCCGAGCGCGGCCAGGAACAGATACTCCCGGCCGGGCAGCTTCTCCGCCGGGGCGCGCGTGAGGTCGATGACCCCGCTCAGCCGGTTGCGGAAGCCGCGCACCCGCTCGACGATCCCCCGGTGGAGGTGGAGCAGTTCGGCGACGCTCCGCCGCTCGACCCGGCTGCTCGGCTCCTCGATCCACGCCCACGCGACGCCCGCCGAGAGGAGCGCGAGCGCCCCGCTGAGGATCAGGAGCCCGGTCATCACCTGGACGGCCGGCGCGCTGTGCCCGATCCCGAACAGCCAGACGAACCCGAGGAGCAGGCCGACCGTCGTGCCGATCCCGCTGATGAGCCCGAAGAATCCGATGTCCTGCGGCCACCAGCGCTTGTGCCGCGTCTCCAGCAGCAGCATCGTGCCGATCGGCGCGCTGGCGGCGGAGGCGAGCCCCTCGACGACGTTGAGCCAGAAGTAGGCGATCAGGTTGTGCGCGAGGGCGATCAGGATGATCGACGCGCCGGTCGCCAGGAACGAGCCGACGAGGAAGAACTTCCGGTGCGCGACGCGGTCGGAGAGGTTCCCCCACAGGATCGTGAACGGGACCTGGCTCATCGCGCTCGCCGCGATGATGATCGTCACGACGAAGGCGCTCGCTCCAAAGTGCTGGAGCGCGAGCAGCGGGATCAGCGGCGTCGCGATCCCGTCGGAGATGGCGAGCGGAAGATAGGCGAGGAACCAGAGATCGCTGGTCGACGGACGCACGACCGAGCGGGCTTTGATGTCGATCGCCACCCGCCAAGCCCTCCGGCCGGACCGCCGAACGGTCGCCAGCCGGGGTCCGAGGGATAAAGGGTAGGTTGCGGTGGCAGCGTCCGGCCGCCGAGGAAGGCTCCGGACCTACGCGCGGCTGCTGGAGCGGGCCCGTGGTTTGGCGGGGACCCCGACGGCGGCGAGGAGCTGGCCGTGCTCCGCCGCGGAGATCCACTCGACCTTGAGATACTCGCGCAGGTACTCGTCCGGAACGCCGTGCCCCTTCGCGTCGTCGACGACGAAGCGGTAGGCGTCGACCTCGGTCTTCCGCTCGACGTAGCTCAACCCCGGCTCCCAGAGGTTCGCGCCGTCGCGGCGCTGCACGACGTGGCAGAGCTCGTGGTAGATGTCGAGGTAGAGGATCAGCGCGGCGCTGTCCCGCAGGTGGCCGGCCCCGACGACGATGCAATCCTTTCCCGGCGTGACGACCGGTTGCCAACCGCGCCGCCGCGCGAACGCCGGCGTCTCCCACGGGGCGACGTACATCCACATGTCCTGGTCGACGACCTCGATGGACGTCGCGCCGAACAGCTTCCGGCGCTTCGTCGCGTCCGGTTCGAGCTTCGCGGCGGGCGGGAGGCGATCGAGCCCGGGGAACACCTCCAGCAACGGGTGCCGGCCGACCGGGATCGTCCGCGCGATCTGGAACCCCTCCGGCGCGGGCGGGTCGACCGACGCCTCCTTCGTCCCCATCCGACCCTCGCGCAGACGCACCGGAGGATAACTCCGGCCAATCGCCTTCGTTATGGCGGGCGCGCGTTCGCCCGGCGATGCGGCGCCGTGCGAGCGACCTGGTGGCGGTGCGAGGGCTCCGGGTCGGCCATGCCACGACCACGGCCGGCGACACCGGCGTGACGGCGGTCCTCGTCGACGACGGGGCGCCGACCGTCGTCGACGTGCGCGGCGGCGCCTCGGGGACGTACGACACGGCCTCGCTGGCGCTGGACGCGACGTTCGGGCGTCGGTGGGGGATCTTCTTCTCCGGCGGGAGCCTCTTTGGCCTGGACGCCGCGGCCGGCGTCCGGCGAGCCCTGCTCGAGTCCGGCGCGGGCGCGACGGCGTTCGGCACGAAGTTCCGCTTGGCGCCCGTGTCGGGCGCGGTCATCTTCGACCTACCGCAGATCGAAGGCCCGGTGCCGTCGTACGAGCCGCTCGGCTACGCCGCCGCGGCGGCCGCGGGCCGCTCCCCGTGCGGCAGCGGGCGGATCGGCGCGGGCGCCGGAGCGACCGTCGCGAAGTATCTCGGCCGACCCGGCTTCCGCCACGGGGGCCTCGGTTCGGCGGCGCGGCCGCTGGGCAGCGGGCACTCCGTCGGGGCCCTGGTGGTCGTCAACGCCGCCGGAGCGATCCGGGACCCGGACTCCGGCACCTGGGTCGCCGTCGCGCGGGACGCCGGCGGACGTCGCGTCCCACCGGTAGGGGGCCAGCTGCGCCGGCTGCAGGGTCGGGGCACGACGGTCGGCCTCGTAGCGACCGACCTCGCGCTCTCCCGTCCGCAACTCGCGCGGGTCGCAGCGATCGCCCACGCCGGCGTCGCCCGGACCGTCGTGCCGCACCTCACCTCGGTCGACGGCGACACGCTGTTCGCGCTGACGACCTCGCACGAGACGCCCGAGCGGCGCGAGGAGTGGCCGGGGGCGATCGCCGACGCGGTCGGACGGCTCGCCGCCGAAGCGGCGGTCGATGCGGTGCTCGCGGCGGTCCGCCCCCCGGGCTAGCCGGGGTTCGGGCGGCGGAGCGCGACGCCGCGGAGCCCGCGGATCAAGTCCGCCTTCGTGACGATCCCTTCGAGGACCCCGCGGCTGGCGACCAGGACGGCCGGGTACTTCGTTAGCAAGGCGGGCAGCAGATCGGCCGGAAAGCCGGCGTCGACGAGCGGGTACGCCGGTTCGAGCACATCGCGGACCCGGACCCGCCGGGCCGCGGGAGCTTGGAGGGCACGGAGTACGGCGGTCTCCGAGACGGCGCCGAGGACCCGCCCCTCCTCGACGACCGGCAGCTGGGAGAACCCTCCGGCCTCGAGTCGTTTGCCCGCCTCGGCGAGCGAGGCGGACGGCTCGACGCTCACCAGCGGTCGATGGACGACGTCCCGGATGGTGAGGCGAGGGCTCGCGAGAGCTTCCCGCTCGTCCAGGTACGCGACGATCCGCTGGACGAGCTCGTACGAGGGGCGGATCCGGCCCCGTTCGATCCGACTGACCGTCGCCGTGCTGCGGCCGACCGCCCGGGCCAATTCCCCGAGCGGGATCCCGAGCGCGAGCCGGCGCCGTCGGAGTTCGGCGAGCGTCTCCACGACGGCGGGAGCGCGTTACGGTGGATTACCCCTCCCCCGGTCGGGAGAGTCCCCCTCGGGCGAAAGGTAAAGGAACCCGGCCCCCTAGTCCTCTTCGCCGGAGCATGACCGCCCCCCCGCGTCGGATCTCCTGGATCGCGGCCCCGCCCGAGATCTGCTCGCTCTGCCGCGAGCCGCTCGGCGTCCCGGACGAGACGAGCTCGTGGAACGGGCGGCCCGCGCACCGCGATTGCGTCCGGGTCCATCTGTTGCAGCGGGACCCCGCCTTCCGAGAGAGCGGAACGTCGGACGACGCGGCCGAGGAACCCGAGGAAGGCCTCGACGGCGCCCTTTCCCGCGACGACGACGAGATCGACCTCGAATGATCGTGGCTTCCTCCTGGGATAGCGAGTCATTAAAACCCCCTTCCGAGTGGATGGGACGCCGCCCGCCGAGCGGGGGGTCCTAGAGCATGCCGGAAGTGGTCATCACCTGCGATTGGACGATGATGAGCAACCACCACGGGAAGGAGTTCCTGGGGTTCGGTACGACGACCCCGGCGTACATCTTTCCGGAGGCGGTCTACCGTCGCCTCTTCTACCCGCCGATGGCCGTCGACGAGCACGGCTACCCGCAGCAGGCGCCGTACGGGATGCGCAAGATCGAGGCGTCCCTGATCGACGGCGGGTTCGACGCGCGGATCGTGCACCCCGGCCACCTCGACAAGTACATGCCGGGGGAGGCGAAGGTCCTCCTCGTGTCGGGGCACGACTACTTCGGGCTGAACCCGCCGAGCTCCACGTTCGGCGGCGTGATGCACAAGGAGACGCTCAACTGCGTGAACTTCAAGCGGATGCTCAGCCAGCCCGCGGTCGTCGAAGCGCGGCGCCGGGGCCTCAAGATCATCGCCGGGGGTCCGTGCGCCTGGCAGCTCGCGCCCGCCACGCGCCAGAAGCTTCCGTTCATCCAGGAGTTCGTCGACTCGATCGGGGGCATCGACACGGTCGTCGAAGGCGAGAGCGACCTGTTCGTACGCGAGATCGTCGGCAAGGCGTTGCGGGACGAGTTCCTGCCTCCGCACGTCATCATGACGCCGAAGGAGGCGCCGAAGGTCGAGCAGATCTCGTCGATCAAGTACCCGAGCGTCAACGGCCTCATCGAGATCGGGCGCGGCTGCTGCCGGGGGTGCTCGTTCTGTTCGGTGACGACCCGGCCGACCCGCTGGTACCCGCTGTCGAAGATCGAGGAGGAGCTGAAGATCAACGCCGCCATCGGCGTGCGCAAGGGCCTGCTGCACTCGGACGACGTCTACTTCTACGGCAGCCCGAACGTGATGCCCCACGAGGACAAGCTGCTCCCGCTGCTCGCCCTCGCGAAGCGGTACTACGAGCAGGTCGGCTGGAGCCACGTCGCGATCGCGAGCCTGATGACGAAGCCGAAGCTCCTCGCGAAGTGCGCGGAGATCCTCGTCGACGAGCGGCAGAGCTGGTGGGGCGTCGAGGTCGGCGTCGAGACCGGCTCGCCCCGCATGATCACCGCCGCGATGCCCGGCAAGGTCGCGCCGTTCAAGGCGTCCCAGTGGCCCGAGCTGGTCGTCCAGGCGGCCGGCCTGATGAACGACAACCACGTCTACCCGGCGTGCACGTTCATCGTCGGCCTCCCGCAGGAGACCGAAGAGGACGTCGCGCGGACGATCGACCTGATCGACGACCTGTGGGATTTCAAGGCGCTCTTGGTGCCGATGTTCTTCGTTCCGCTCGGCCATCTCAAGTCGAAGGACTGGTTCCGCCGCGACCGCCTCTCCCCGTTGCAGGAGGAGCTCCTCAAGCGGGCGCTGACCCACGGGCTCCGCCAGTCGAAGTCGATGCTCAGCGAGTTCTTCGACTGGGAAGGGACCCACACCCGCCTGTACCGCGCGTCGTTCCGCGGCTTCATCGCCTTCCTCGAATCGCTCGCGAAGATGCACGGGCTCGTCAGCCCGTCCAACCGCACCCCGCGGGCGATCGTCGACCCGAACCGGACCCCCGAGCACCTCCCGGTGCCGACGATCCCGGTTCGGGAATAAGGCGCCCGGCGCTACGGCTCTTCGTCCGGCAGCGGCGGCGGCGCCACGGCGGCGCTCGGACGGGCGACCGGACGGTACGTCCGCAACGTCCCCCCGAACTCCGCCGCGGAGTGCCCGACGACCTGCAACGTCGTCTCGGCGCCGTTCCCGTCGTACGCCCGCCAGGACCCGACGCCGAACGGCGCGCCCAGGATCAGGTGCCGGCGGCCCCAGCTGCGGAACAGGCGCAGATCCGCGTCGGACGGCCGGAGCGCGCCGGACGGGTGCGAGTGGACCGTTCCGACGACCGTGAGGTCCGCCGGAAGCATGTACAGGTGGAAATTCGCGTGCCGGTGACCGGCGGTGGTCCCCGGGATCAGCAGTAGCTCGCTGATCACGCCGGGAGGGTCGGCGCGCAGGACGCCGCCGAACTCGTTCGGGTAGGCGGAGGCGGCGCTCGCGAGGGCGCTGTCGAGGGCCCGCCGGGTGATCGTCCCCGGCGTGGCGCCGAGCGGCGCCCCCCCGCCCGGCCGCTTACGGTGCGGGCGAAAGACCGGCACGGTCCCCCCCTTCCGGCTCGTCGCTCCACGGGAGGATCCGTTTGCCCCGAAGGCGGTCGAAGAACGACGCGCCGAACCGTACCAGCGACGCGCGGCGGGGCGAGCGATACACGGTCACGGCGTCGTGCTGCTCCAGCCGGTGCTCTCCTTCCCCGTCCGCGAGCACGACCGCGGCCGCCGCGTCGAGCGATCGGATGCGGAGCGTGCGCAGCCCGCCGTAGACGACCGCCCGGGCCTCGGCGCGGAACGGGGCGATCGCCGTGAGCACCATGCCGTCGACCTCCGGTTCGACGATCGGTCCGGCGGAACTGAGCGCGTACGCCGTCGAGCCGGTCGGCGTCGCGACGATGAGCCCGTCGGCCCGGACGGTGCCGGCCCGCCGGCCGTCGAACGCCAGCTCGAAGTGGCCCATCCGCCCGACCGGGGTCGCGTGGACCAGGTACTCGTTCGTCGCGTCCGGCAACGGCGCGCCGCCGATCTCGGCGGCGAGCTTCGTCCGCTCCTCGAGGAAGTACCGGCCCTCGACGATCCGCTGGACCGCCCCTTCCAGCTCCGCGGCGACCCGGCCGTTCACCTCCGCGAGGACCCCGAACGTCCCCGCGTTCACCGGCACGACCGGGAGCGTCGTCTGGCGCAGCGCGTGCAGGAACGTCCCGTCGCCGCCGATGACGACCACCAGGTCGGCCCGCAGCTCCGGCCAATCCGCGTGCTCGCGCGACGGGTCGAGGTGCTGCAGCTCGTCCGAGAGGACGACGGTCGCCCGGTCGCCGACGAGCTCGAGCGCCCGCCGCGCCAGGTGGACCGCCCCGGGTTTGCGAGGATTGGCGTGGAGCGCGAGCTTCACCCGGCCGCCTCCGCGAGCAACGTCGGACGGATCGCCGCGTCGCCGGACGCCAGGACGGACGTGCGCCGCTCGACCCCGAGGGGGAACCGCTCGAGCGACCGGCCCCCGGCGTCCGTGACCCCGCCGCCCGCCTCCGTCAGGATCCGATAGCCGGCGGCGATGTCGGTGACGCGCAGGTTCCGCTCCTCTTCGGCGTTCTCGAAGACGTAAGCGTCCGCGGCCCCCTCCGCGACGAGCGAAAGCTCGAGCGAGGCGCAGCCGAGGGCCCGGACCCGACGCACGCGCCCGACCAGCGCCGCGGACCGGGGACTGGCCGATCGTCCGAGGTTCACGAGGACCACCTCGCCGCGGCCGGGCCAGGGGCGCGTATGGATCGGGCGGCCGTCGCGGAACGCGCCTCCGCCGCGGGTCGCCCAGTACGTCGTCCCCCGGACGAGGTCCCGGACGAGCCCCACGTCGATGCCCCCCAAGTCGTCGCGGCCGAGGGCGAGCGAGACGGTGGAGAACGGGAGGTTGCGGATCGCGTTCGCGGTCCCGTCGATCGGGTCAAGGACGAGGGTCCGCTCGCCGCCGCGTCGCACGACGCCGACCTCCTCGGAGACGAGGTTCCAGTCGATCGACTCGGCCTCCAGCGTGTCGATCACGGCCCGCTCGGCGAGCCGGTCCAGCTCCTCGGTCGGCGTGCCGGTCGCCCCCATGGCGACGACGTCGGCGCGGTGCGGCGAGCGCTGGCTCTCGCGCGCCACGCGCTCCACGGCGAGCCCCATCCGATGGAGGACGCCGAGCTCGCGCTCGAACCCCTTCGACACGGCCGGAGCAGTTCGGCGGGGACCAAAAGAGGTCCGGGGGCACCGACCGGACCCACCCCGCCGGAAGCCACCGTTATCAAGCGAGGGCGCTCGGCGGCCCGATGGAACTCCGTTTCCTCGGCGGCGCGTCGGAGGTCGGCTCGCTGGGCCTGATCGTCCGCGACCAGGGCCGCACCCTCCTCTTCGACTACGGGATGACCCCCACCGACCCGCCGACGTACCCTCGGCCCGCGCCGACGAACGTCGACGTCGCCTTCCTCTCGCACGCCCACCTGGACCACTCGGGGATGACCCCGATCCTGAGCCGGCTTCCGAAGAGCCGGCTCGTCGCGACGCCGGTGACGGTCGCCCTCGCCAATCTGTTGACGAAGGACGCGCTCAAGATCGCCCGCTTGGAAGGGTACCTCCCGCCGTACGCCCCGACCGACATCCAAGCCCTGCACGCGCGCGTGTCGGCGGTCGACCGCCACGCGACGTTCCGGCACAAGGGGATCGAGGTCCAGCTGACGCCGGCCGGGCACATCCCCGGCGCGACGATGATGCTCTACCGGGGCGAGAAGGACGTCCTGTTCACCGGGGACCTGCAGACGATCCCGACCCACCTGGTCGGGGGCGCGGAGCCGCTCGGCTGCGACGTGCTCGTGATGGAGTCGACGTACGCCGGTCGCGAGCATCCGGACCGGAAGGAGACCGAACGCCGGTTCCGCGACAAGGTCGCCGAGACGGTCGAGCGGGGAGGGAAGGTCATCGTCCCGGCGTTCGCGGTCGGACGCGCGCAGGAGGTCCTGATGACGCTCGCCCACTCGGGATTCACGACGTACCTGGACGGGATGGCCCGCGCGGTGAACGAGATCTATCTCGCCGCCCCGGAGTATCTGGCCGATGCCCGCCGGTTCCGGCAGGCGTTGGAGGGGGTCCACGTCGTCGAGCACGCGGGCGAACGCAAGCACGCGCTGCAGGACGCCGACGTCATCGTCACCACCGGCGGGATGCTCGACGGCGGCCCGGTGCTCTACTACGTCGGCGAGCTGTACAGCGACCCGCGGACGTCCATCCTCCTCACCGGCTACCAGGTCGAAGGGTCGAACGGCCGCCAGTTGATGGACGAGGGGACGCTGACGATCGACGACACGACGATCCGACCGGTCGGGGACGTCGAGAAGTTCGACTTCTCGGCGCACGCTGGCCACGGCGACCTCGTCCGGTTCGCCCAGGCGACCGGGGCGAAGACGGTCGTCCTGATGCACGGGGACCACCGCGAAGCCCTGCGCGACGCCCTGGAGCCGTCGTGCGAGGTCGTGCTCCCCACGAACGGCAAGCCGTTCGCCCTGTAGCGGCCCGGCGCCTAGACTTCCGGCAGGTCGACCTCGACCGTGCCGTCCACGACGCGGACTCCGTAGACGGGGACCGGCTCGACCCCGCCTTCGGGCGGGACGACCCCGAACGGGTCGGCGCGTACGGCCCCCGTGAGGACATCGAACACTGCCCCGTGCAGCGGGCAGGTCAGCTTCCCCAACTCGAGCGTGCCGTCGGCGAGATCGCCGCCGATGTGCGGACACGCGCCGGCGAGCGCCCGAACGCCCCCCGCCGCGAGGACCAGGACGACGGGCGTCGCCCCGACCGCCGTTCCCCGGAGCTCGCCTTCCTTCAGCTCGCCGGCCGCCACGCCCGTACTCCGCCAGGACATTGCCGGGGGAGCGACCTCCCCTAGGTAAGCCGTGAGGTTCGGCCTCGGCGCCGACTCCGGGCCGGGGGCTCGGGCTCCGGAGGGGCTTCGATCGCTTCCTGGACCGGCGGAAGCGGTTCCCGCGGCACGAGCCGGCGTCGCAGTTCGGCCCAGAGGGCGTCCAGGCCGTCGCCGGTCTTGGCGGAGACGTGCAGCCGGTCGTTCGGCCGCCGCACGAGGTCCGATTTCGTCTCGACGACGACGATCGGGAGGGACGGGAATTCCTCCGCCCACCGGGCCAGCAGCTCCTCCTGCTCGGCGACGGTGTAGCCGGAGTTGTCGCTCGGGTCGAGCACGAACAGCACGCAGCTCGCGGCGCGCGTCACCGCCGCTTCGGCCTCCGACTCCGCGGGATTCGTCCGCCCGCTCCGCCCCAAGACGCCGGGGGTGTCGACGACCTGCAACCGGTCGAAGCCGAGGTCGGCGTGCCCGACCGCGATCGCCACCGTCGTGAACGGGTACGGGGCGACCTTCGGACGGGCGGAGGAGAGCTTCGCGACCAGGGAGGACTTGCCGACGTTCGGAAAGCCGGCGACGACGAGACGCGGCGTCGTCGGGTCCAGTTGGGGCCGTTCCTTCAGGTACCCGCGGATCTCGCGGACCTTGCGCAGGTCGAGCTCGACCTCCCGCAGAAAGCTGGCGAGCCGACCGTAGAACCGACGGACGATCTCGCCCAGCTCGTCGGGGCCCTCGGCGCGCGAGACCGCGCTCTCCGCCTCGCGCGCGACCCCGCGGCCCCGCTCCTCCGCCCGCCGGAGCCGGAGCAGGCACCGGTCGAGCGTCCCGCGGCCGAACCGACGGGCGACCAGCTCCGCCTCGAATTCCCCGAGCGCTGGGGGTCGGAGCCCCCGGACTTCGAGCCGCAAGTGGCGACCGACGGTCGCCTGCGCGCGGACGATCTTGAGCTGCGCCCGGCGTCGATCCCGCTCGCCCTTGGTCGACCCGTGCGGATTCACCAGCGACGCCCGGTGGAACGCCAGCTCGAGCAGCTCCTGCGCGATGCCCGTCGGCAGGGGACGGCTCGCCGGCCGCCGAGGCGTACGGATCGGTCGACGCCGCATCCCGCTCCCGAGCACGGCGGAGGGGAAGAAGACCCGGCCGCCGACGGGACCCGTTCCCCCGGCCGTGCGACTGTGGCTCGCGCCGAGGCGAACGAATTTATGCGCGGCGTCGGTCAAACCCGGCGGGCGAAAGGCGTGGTCCGCTGGATCTCGGACGAAGCGGGGGAGGAGACCGCGCTCCTGCAGGCGCTCGGCCTCACCTCGACCGACGAGCTGTTCGCCGACGTTCCGAAGAAAGCGCGTCTGGGCCGCTTGGGCGTCGGGCCCGGGCACGAGGAGCCGGAGGTCGTCGCCGCGGTCGACCGTCTGCTCGAACGGAACCGGCCCCTGAACCGGTTCGCCAGCTTCGTCGGGGGGCGGATCGCCTGCCGGTACAGCCCGGCGGCGGTGGACGCGATCGTCTCCCGGAGCGAGTTCTACTCGTCCTACACCCCGTACCAGCCCGAAGCGAGCCAGGGGATGCTGCGGGCCCTGTTCGAGTTCCAGAGCCTCTGGGTCGAGCTGAGCGGGATGGACGTGGCGAACGCTTCGCTGTACGACGGCGCGAGCGCCGCGGGGGAAGCGCTGCTGTTCTGTCGCCGCCTGCACGAGGGGCACCGGTTCCTGATCCCGGCGAGCCTGCCGTGGGAGGAGAAGAGCGTCCTCGCCAACTACGCGGGCGGCCAAGGGCTCCGGGTCGAGGAGGTCCCGTACGATCCGAAGACGGGGCAGCTGGACCTCGGCTTCGTCCGGAACGCCGTGGCGGCCCACGATGTCTTCGGGCTCCTGGCGGACGTCCCGAACGGCTTCGGCGGGCTGGACCCCGGCGTCTTCGAACTTCGCTCGATCCTCGGCGACATCCCGTTCGCGGTGAGCGCGGACCCCCTCGCGCTCACGGTGCTGGAGCCTCCCGGAACGTACGGGGCGGACGTGGTGATCGGCGAGGGGCAGGGATTCGGCATCGCCCCGTCGTTCGGAGGACCGTTGCTCGGACTGTTCGCCTGCCGGCGCGAGCACGTCCGTCAGGCGCCGGGCCGGATCGTCGGGGCGACCGTCGACGCGTACGGCAAGCCGGCGTACGCCCTGACGCTCCAGACGCGCGAGCAGCACATCCGGCGGAGCAAGGCGACCTCGAACATCTGCACGAACGAGTCGCTGATGGCGCTCGCGTTCGTCGTGTACGCGTCGGTGGTCGGACCGAAGCGCCTCGCCGCGCTGCAGGCCTCGCTCGCCGAGAAGGCCCGAACGCTGGCGACGGCGCTCGGCGCGGTGCCCGGGGTGAAGGCCCCGCGGTTCGACGCCCCGTATCTCGGCGAGTTCACGGTGGAACTCGAGCACGGCACGGCCGCCGGCTTCCTCGACCGGCTGCGCCGGCGCAAGATCCTCGGCGGCCACCCGCTCGGCGACCCCCGGCCCGGAGCGACGGCGACTCCGGAACGACTGCTCGTCGCCCCGTCCGAATCCGTCGGGGAGAAGGAGATCGCGAAGTACGCGGCCGCTGCGAAGGCGTGGGCGGCCGGCGGGGGCCGATGAGCTACCGCCAAGCCCGCTGGGACGAGCCGCCCGTCTGGGACCTCGCCCACGCGCACGTCCCCGAAGCCGTGCCGGCGATCCCGGGGGTCCCGGAGAAGTTCCGGCGGCGCGAACCGCTCCGCTGGCCGGAGTTGAGCGAGCCGACGGTCGTCCGCCACTACACTCGGCTCTCGCAGATGAACTACGGGATCGACAGCGGCGTCTACCCGCTCGGGTCGTGCACGATGAAGTACAACCCGAAGGTCTCCGAGCTCCTCGCCCGCCGGCCGGGGGCGTCGCAGCTGCACCCGTACCAGCCCGAGGCGACCGTCCAGGGGTCGCTCGAGATCGCCTGGCGCCTCGAACGGCTGCTCGGCAAGATCACCGGCTACCCGGAGGTCTCGCTGCAGCCCGCGGCGGGGGCCCACGGGGAGTACACGGCCCTGCTGATGGTCCGGGCGCACTACCGCGAGCGCGGGGAGCTCGAGCGACGCACCGAGGTGCTGCTCCCCGACACCGCCCACGGGACGAACCCCGCGTCCGCGGCGATGGCCGGGTTCGTCACCCGGGAGATCCCGTCCAAGGAAGGGTGCGTGGACCTCGCCGCGCTGAAGGCCGCGCTCTCCGACCGCACGGCGTGCTTCATGCTCACCAATCCGAACACGGCGGGGTTGTTCGAGAGCGAGATCCTGGAGATCGCGGAGGCCGTCCACGGCGCCGGCGCGATGCTCTACTACGACGGGGCGAACCTGAACGCCATCCTGGGGGTGACGAACCCGGGCCGAATGGGGTTCGACATCGCCCACCTGAACCTCCACAAGACGTTCGACACGCCCCACGGCGGCGGCGGGCCGGGGGCCGGCGTCCTGGGCGCGGGGGAGACGCTCGCGCCCTACTTGCCCGTGCCGAGGATCGTCAGGCAGGGACGAACGTTCCGGCTCGACTACGACCGCCCGAAGTCGATCGGGAAGGTGAAGACGGCCTACGGGAACTTCGGCCTCGACCTTCGAGCGTACGCGTTCATCCTCGCGCACGGCGAGGAGGGGCTGCGGCACGTGGCGCGCCGCGCGGTCCTGAACTCGAACTACCTCGCCGCGCGGTTGGGCAAGCGACTCCCCCGCCCGTTCCGGACGCTCGTGAAGCACGAGTTCGTGCTGTCGGGCGCCCCGCTCCGCGAGCGCGGAGTGCGGACGTTGGACCTCGCGAAGCGACTGCTGGACGAGGGGGTCCACGCGCCGACCGTCTACTTCCCGACGCTCGTCGAAGAGTCGCTCATGATCGAGCTGCCCGAGACCGACACGAAGCGCGAGTTGGACGCGTTCGCGGCGGCGGTCGAACGAGCGCTCGACGACTCACCGGAGCATCTGCACGGGGCCCCGACATCGCTCGCGGTCGGCCGGATCGATGAGGTACGGGCCGCGCGGGAGCCGCGCCTGTCGTGGAAGGACCTCCGGGCGCCGGTCGGCTCGGCGGCCCCGACGTCTCCGCCGGAACCGTCCGGCTGACGGCTCCCGCGGATCGTGCCGGGGCTGCGGCGGCGCGGTCCGCAAAGGTTGAAGCCCCCGGCTCGTTCGTCGCCCCGATGAAGCAGCGGGTGCTGAAGGCTTTCAAGGGGATCGACGCGTCGATCGACACGCTGGTGGTCGGCAACGCCGTGGAGCCGCACCTGGATCACACGTTCTTCTATCTGTTCGACGTGCCGAGCGGGCTGTTCGAAGGCGGGGCTGCGATCGCGCACCGGGACGGCACGCTCGACATCTTCACCTCCCCGCTGGAGGCCCAGAGCGCGGAAGAGGCCGC
>JASHXN010000131.1 GCA_030043505.1 Thermoplasmata archaeon | reverse complement strand
TCCTGATCGGGATCTCGGTCCTGACGTTCGTCTTCACGCACCTTTCGGCGGTCAATCCCTGCGCCCAGTGGTTCCCGCACGCGGGGGCCGGGACGCTCGCGAACTGCAAGGCGATGTTCGCCCAGCCGCTCTACGTCCAGTACTGGAACTACGTCGTGAACCTCGTCCACGGGAACTGGGGCGCCTCCCAGGGCGGCGTGGCGGTGTATCCGCTGATCGCCGACGGGCTCCCGGCGACGCTCGAACTGGTCCTCGCGGCGCTGTTCCTGATGGTCGTCATCGGGATCCCTCTCGGGGTCATCGCGGCGCAGTCGGCGGGCCGGTGGGGCGACCACCTGGTCCGCATCTTCTACCTGAGCGGCTGGGCGACGCCGACGTACCTCGGCGCGGTCATCGCGGCGATCTTCTTGGGACCCTATCTCGGGCTGCCATCGCACGGAGAGTTCCCGAACTATCCACCGCCGTTCCCGCAGTACACGCACATCTCGGTCCTGGACGCGCTGCTGAACGGCAATCTGCCGTACACGGTGGACGCGATCGAACATCTGATCCTGCCGGCGGCGACGCTCGCGTTCATCAACATGGGGATCGCGACCCGGATGACGCGCAGTTCGATGCTGGAGGTCCTCCCGCTCGACTACGTGAAATCGGCGCGGATGAAGGGCCTCTCCGAGTTCTGGGTGCTGTACAAGCACGCGCTCCGGAACGCCCTCATCACCACTACCACCGTGCTCGGCGTCACCGCCGGCGGCCTCCTCGCGGGGACGGTCGTCGTCGAGGAGGTGTTCGGCTGGCCCGGGATCGGCGCGTTCGCCTACACGGCGATCGGGGGCGGCGGCGGCACGCCGAACTTCGACGGCGCGATCGCGGTCGTCGCGATCTTCGCGGTCGGCGTCGTGCTCGCGAACCTCGTCGCGGACATTCTCTACGGCGTCCTCGACCCGCGGGTCGACTGGAGGTAGACGACGACCGCGGCCGAGGGGGGACCCGGCGCCGGCACGCTCCGGGCCCGCGCGCGCGCCGCCCGGCGCTCCGCGGCCACGTTCTGGCGGATCCTGCGGGCGAACCCGCTCACCCTCGTCGGCTTCGTGCTCGTCGTCCTGATCGGCGCCACCGCGGTGATCATCACCGTCGCCCCGCGCCTCCTGACGCCGTACGCGAGCGACGCGCCGACCGGGGCGTACGGCCAGGCGCCGTCGTGGGCCCATCCGTTCGGGACGGACGACGGTGGGCTCGACATCTACTCGGAGGTCCTCTACGCGCTCCCGTTCGACCTGCTCATCGCCTTCGCGATCGCCGGGATCGCCCTCGTCTCGGGCGGCGCGCTCGGGCTGGTCGCCGGGTTCTGGGATAAACCGGGGACGGCGGGCGCCTGGCTCTCCGCCGCGATCCTCCGCATCACGGACGTCTTCCTCTCGTTCCCGAGCCTGATCCTCGCGCTGGCGATCGCCGTCTCGCTCGGTCGCGGGGTCTGGCAGCTGATCGTCGCCGTGCTGCTCACCTGGTGGCCGTACTACGTTCGGCTGGTCCGCGGCGAGACGCTCGCCATCAAGCACCTGCCGTACGTCACCGCCGCGCGCGCCGCCGGGGTCACCGAGGGCCGGATCGTGCTCCGGCACGTGCTGCGCAACGCGCTGGAGCCGGTCATCGTCTACTTCACCCTCGACATCGGGACGGTGCTGGTCACGCTCTCCACGATCGGCTACGTCGGCCTCGGCGTCAACTACCCGATCACGCCGGAGTGGGGGAGCATGATCGCGACGTACCAGCAGCCGGGGATCCTCGGGACGCCGTGGACGGTGCTGGCCCCCGGGCTTGCGATCTTCGTCACGGTCCTTTCGTTCAGCCTGCTGGGCGACGGCCTGCGGGACGTCCTCGACCCGCGCAGCCGCCGGGTCCTCGGCGGCACGACGGACGCCGCCGGACCGGCGCCCCGCGTGCCGTCGGACGAGGAGAACGACCCCGCGCCGGAGCCCCCGACGCCGGGGGGAACGTTCGGGGAGGGGAGCCCGACCGGATGACCGAGGCGGCCGTCGCCATCGAAGGGCTCAGCATCGACTACGTGATCGGCGCCGGCCGGTTCCACGCCGTGACGGACGTCACGTTCGACGTGCCGACCGGCCACGTCGTCGGCATCGTCGGCGAGACCGGCTGCGGCAAGAGCACGCTCGCGCAGGCGATCCCCCGTCTGCTCCCGGAGCCGCCCGCGACGATCGGTTCCGGCCGGATCCTCTTCCGCGGCGTCGACCTCGTGAAGGTCCCGCAGTGGAAGATGCCGGCGTTCCGCGGGACCGGCATCAGCATGGTCTTCCAGGAACCGCTCAACTCGCTGAACCCGGCGTTCCGCATCTACGACCAGGTGGCCGAGGCGATCTACGTCCGTCGGCAACGCGAGGACGGGCGGCCGGCCGCCGCCGCGGTCGAATCCGGTCCGTTCGACTACTCCCGGGCGAGCGCGCCGTCGGCCGGCGACGCGCTCGCTCGGCCGTTCGTGCCCGCGGGCGCGACGACCGCCGCCCGCCGGGCGCTGGAGCACCGTCCCGACCTCCGCGAGGAGGTCCTCGACTACCTGAAGCTCGTCCGGATCAACGACCCGGAGACGATCCTGCGCCTCTACCCGCACGAGCTGTCGGGCGGGATGCGCCAGCGTGTGATGATCGCGATGGCGCTGTCGGCGAAGCCCGCCCTGCTCATCGCGGACGAGCCGACGAGCGCGCTGGACGTGACGATCCAGGCGCAGGTCCTCACGCTGATGAAGGAGCTGATCGAGGAGGTCCACACCTCGGTGCTGTTCATCAGCCACGACCTCGGCGTCGTCGCGGAGACGGCGGACGAACTCGGGGTCATGTACGCCGGGCGGCTCGTCGAGTTCGGCGCGGTCGCGGACCTCTTCGAGGCGCCGCGCCACCCGTACACGAAGGCGCTGCTCCGGACGATCCCGACCCGCTACAAGTCCGATGGTCCGCTGACGACGATCGCCGGCCAGGTCCCCAACCTCTCGCACCCGCCGCCCGGCTGCCGGTTCCACCCGCGCTGCCCGCTCCAGCAACCGGTCTGCGCGGCGGAACCGCCGCCCCCCCTGGGCTCGGTCGAGCCCGGGGCCGGGCACCGGAGCGCCTGCCATTTCGCGTCGGAGGTGGCGAAGCTGCCGTGAGCGCCGCCGCCCCCCCGCCGCTGCTCGAGATCGTCGACCTCGAGAAGCGCTTCCCGCTCCCGCGCACGGCGACGGAGTTCTTCCACGGCCAGCGGGCCCGCGCGGTCCGGGCGGTCGACCGTCTCTCCCTCTCGGTCGGGGCCGGCGAGACGCTCGGGCTCATCGGAGAATCCGGCTCCGGCAAGACGACGCTCGGTTGGCTGGTCGCCCGGCTGCACGACCCGACCTCCGGGGTCCTGCGGTTCGAGGGCCGGGAGGTCGAGAAGCTCCGCGGCGGAGCCCTCCGGCAGTGGCGCCGCAACGTCCAGGTCGTCTTCCAAGACCCGGTCGGTTCGCTCGACCCCCGGTTGAAGGCCTGGCAGGTGATCTCCGAGCCGATCCGCGCGCAGGAGCGGGTCGACCGCCAACGGCTGCGACGCGCCCGGCGGGACGCCCGTCGGGAGCGCCGGCGCGGGACCGGGCGCCCTTCCGCGGACGGGGCCGCAGGAGGATCCGCCGCGGCCCCCGATCTGCCGGCGATCCCGGCGCTCCCGCCCCGCCTTCGGCGCGAGGATCTCCGCCAGAGGGTGCGCGAGCTGCTGCCGACCGTCGGCCTACCGGTCGACTGCCTCGACCAGTATCCCCACGAGTTCTCCGGCGGGGGGCGGCAACGCCTTTCGCTCGCCCGGGCGCTGAGCGTCCGTCCCCGCCTGATCGTCCTGGACGAGCCGACGAGCGCGCTGGACGTCGCCGTTCAGGCGCAGATCCTCAACCGGCTGGTCGAGGTGCAGCGCGAGCAAGGGATCGCGTTCCTCCTGATCACGCACAACGTCGCCGCCATCCGCTACGTCGCGGACCGCGTGGCGGTGATGTACCTGGGCCAGATCGTAGAGATCGGTCCGGTCCGCGGGGTGCTCGAGCACCCGATCCACCCGTACACCAAGGCGCTCCTCGCCGCCGTCCCGGTCGCCGACGCCCGGCGGCGGCGCAGCCGCTTCCGCATCGGCGGGGACGTTCCGTCGCTGATCGACCCGCCCCCCGGATGCCGCTTCGCCCCCCGGTGCCCGTTCGTCATCGATCGCTGCCGGGTCGAGGACCCGGTGCTGCGGGAGCTTCCGGGGCTGCCGGGACAGCGGATGGCCTGCCACCGGGCGGAAGAGATCAAGGACGTGCCGCCGGCGTCGCTGCTGGAGACGGGGCCTTCGACCGCGGCCCCCGCCGCCCCGGCGCCGTAGCCGGGCTCAGGCGACCCACTGGGTGTTCAGCCCGATCACGTACGGCTCGGCGCTCCCCATCGGGTTCTGCAGGACGCCGCGGAGCTCGGTCGAGTAGACCGCCACGGAGGTCGGGACGACGAGCCAGATGTCGGTGTAGTTGTTGTACATCAGCCGCGTCATGTTGGCGTAATCGTTCGTGAGCGTCGTCGCGTTCGACGAGCTCGCCGCCGCGTAGACGAGCTGGTTCACCGTCGTGTCGTTGTAGGACGACATGCAGAGGTTGGCGCTCCCGTCCCAGACCGCGTCGTTCTGCGTCCAGTCGTCCGGGGAGACGTAGTCGGACGTGTAGAACTCCTGGCCCATCGGGAACGGCCCGCCGTTCGCGTTGGTGAGGGAGGTGCACGTCCCCGCGCTGTTCGGCGCCTGCTCGGAGTACAGCTCGTCGAGCGAGATCGGCGTCGGCACGATGTTGAGGCCGATCTGCTTCAGGTCGGCGGTCAGGAACTGGGCGGTCTCGAACCAGTCGATGCCGTCGGTCAGGTAGGCGTACTTGATCGGCCCGGAGCAGCCGCCGTGGGCGCACGGGGAGTCGGCGATCTCCGCGCGCGCGAGCGTGAGGTTGTAGGCGTACGGCGTGAGGTTGTCCGGGTTGTAGTACGGGTACGACGGCGGGACCGGGCCGACCCACTGCGTCGCGTAGCCTCCGAAGGCGTTGGCGATGATCTGCGGGTAGTTGATCGCGTGCGCGATCGCTTCGCGCACGGAGAGGTTGTTGAACGGGAACGTGTTCTGGTTCAGGTAGATCCACCACGAGCCGCTGGTGGCGCCGTAGATCGTGGGCAGGAACTGAACGGAGAGGCAGCTCAGCCCCGTGAGCATCTTGACGGTCGACGGGCCGATGTAGGCGAACGACGCCTCGCCGACGTACCCCTTCTCGAGGTCGTTGGTCGTGATGTCGACCGAGTCCTGGAAGATCACCTCGATCGTGGTGTTCGCCGGCTCGATGTCGAGGTTCCACGGCTCCTGCCGGAACGCCGCCGCCCCCCAGTAGTTCGGGTCCGGTTTCAGGGTGTAGCCCGCGCCCGGTAGACCGTCGTAGTACGCTAGGTAGTACGGCCCCGTGCCGACCATGTCGTTCGCCATCCAGTCGTTGACCTCCCCTTCCTGGACCCCGCCGTGCGCCTGGACGACGTTCGGGTCGACGGCGTACGAGTTCGGCGCCGAGATCGACGCGAGAAGGTAGGTGTACGGGCCGGGCCCGAGGTAGCCGTAGCCGACGTTCAGTTCGATGGCGGAAGAGTTCAGGACCTGGAACGATTGATTCGCCTGTTCCATCAGGTCGATCTCTTGGTTCGTCGGGTCGTCAAAGTTCCACGTGTTCAGGTCGTGGATCAGCGTCGTGTTGTTCTGCGAGATGTTCGTCTGATTGGAGGAGTAGTTCAGGGGGTTGGCCGGGTTGAAGTCGGTCGAGTAGAAGTTCTGCTCGAGGATGAACTGCGGGCCCTGCTCGAGCAGCAGGCTGCGGTAGAAGCTGAACCACTGGACGTAGGCGTTGTACGGGTCGCCGTTGGAGAAGTGCACGCCGCTGCGCAGCGTGAAGTTCCAGTGGAGGCCGTTCGGCGACTCGGTCCAGTTCTTCGCCAGCACCCCGGAGAAGTTCGTCGCGCTGGAGCCGTTGTACTGCACGAGGCCCTGGTAGACCTGCTGCACGATCGCCCACCCCGGGGTCGAGAACGTGACGTCCGGGTCGAGCGAGTCGGGGATCTCCGACTGGTCGATGACGAGCGGGTTGCGTTGGCGGACGGTCACGCATCCGGTGTTCTGGTCGTGGATGACGACGATCGTTCCGATCAGAACGGCGACGATCGCCAGGACGCAGGCGTTCCGCACCGCCGGGTTCATCGTGCGCCGCCGGAAGGACGTCTCCCGATAGGCGCCCGCCTTGAAATGGGTTCCCCCGAGGACCTCCCCGGGAACGGCACCGTCTTAGCGGCCTCCGTCGTGGCGCCGTCGAGAGGCCGGCCGTGGACCGTACGATGTTGATCGGCGGGGAGTGGACCGCCGCCAGCGGCGGGGAGACGATGCCCGTCGTCAGCCCGTTCGACCGCGCGCCGCTGGGGACGGTCCCGAGGGGAACCCGCGAGGACGTGCGCAAGGCGGTCGACGCCGCGCGCGCGGCGTTCGACCGCGGTCCCTGGCCGCGGCTGCCGCCCCGGGGCCGCGCCGAAGTGTTCCTGAAGGCCGCCGCGCTGCTGCAGGAGCGGCTCGCCGCGATCGCGGAGCTGGAGAGCCGCAACCAAGGGAAGACGATCAAGCAGGCCGCCGACGCCGACCTCCCGTTCTCCGTCGACAACCTGTCGTTCTACGCCGGCGCCGGACGGACGCTCGAGGGGAAGGCGGCGGCCGAGTACACGGGCGACGGGACGACGATCTTCCGGCGCGAGCCGGTCGGCGTCGTGGCGTCGATCACCCCGTGGAACTACCCGATCATGATGGCGGTCTGGAAGATCGCCCCGGCGCTCGTCGTCGGCAACACCGTGGTGCTCAAGCCGGCGAGCTGGACCCCGCTCTCGTCGCTGGAGCTCGCCCGCGCGTTCCAGGACGCGGGACTCCCGCC
>JASHXN010000130.1 GCA_030043505.1 Thermoplasmata archaeon | reverse complement strand
TGCCGGTCGGCCCAGCTGCTGTGCGGCAAGCCGGTCTGTCCGATCCTGGTCAAGTATCGGGCCTTCGAGCGCACACTTCCGATGCTTCAGGGGACGATGCTGGACGGCAGTTCTCCCCCGGGGGTGTTCGTAGGGCGGTACGGCTACCCGAAGGTTGCGCTCGGCCCCCTCCTTTCTCCTCTGCACGGATCGACCGAGCTGCTGGACACGCCGGAAGAGTGGGTCGGCCGTTCGGTGGAGGAGGTCGTCGGCTTCCGAACTGGATTGGTGCGCGGGACGACCCACTACCGGGTGACGGACGCCGACAAACCGGCGCCGCTGCTCGAGAAGTTGCAGTTGCTCGGGCTGGCGGTGGAGTCGGTGGAGAGCGAGGCGGAGTTCCGTCGGCCCCCGCGCGGGAACATCGCCCTCTCCGACTCCGCCCCCCCGTTCGGACCGTCCGCCCCGCTCGAGCGGGTCCGGCTGGATGTCCGTCGGGTCGACCCGCAGCTCGACCGGCTGAGCTCGGACGTTCATGCGACCGCGAAGACCGCGGTCGAGGAGCTGTACGATCGGGGCGTCCGGGTCAGCCGGATCCAACGGGCGTTCAGCGTCGGCACCCTGGGCCGGCAGGGACGGCGCAAGCTCGTCCCGACCCGCTGGAGCATCACCGCGGTCGACGACCTGGTCTCCAAGCGCCTTCTCGAAACGGTGCGCGACCTTCCCGAGCTTGACGAGATCCTGCTGTACTCGCTCACCGCCCTGGACAACCGCTGGCGGATCGCCTTCCTGCCCGGATCCTACCGCTACGAGTCGATCGAAGCCTGGTACCCGAACACGTTGTGGAACCCGTCCCCGGATCAGATCATCGTCATGGGGGACCACGAGGGGTACCAGGGACGTACGACGTACGCGTCGATCGGCGGGTGCTACTACGCCGCGCGCCTGGCGACCGCCGAGGGACTGGAACGCCTGGGACGTCAGGCCGGAGTCGTCGTGCTGCGCGAGGTCCATCCGGGGGAGATCCTCCCCGTCGGGGTGTGGAACGTCCGCGAGCATGTCCGCGCGGCCTTGCGGCAACCTCCGGAGCGGATCGCGGACCTGGACGCCCTTTCGGCCCGCCTCCGACAGGATTTCGCGATCCCGCTGGAGCGCTGGTTGCGCGCGAGCGCGGTCCTCCACGAGGCGCGCACCCAGCGGCGCTTGGAGCAGTGGCTCGCCGCGTCGAACTGACCCGGGTTCAGCCCGCCGGTGCGCCGCACTTCCCGCAGAACGTGTCCCCGGGCCGGCGCGGGGTACCGCACTTCGGGCACGGAGTCCCGGTCGGGGCGCCGCAGCCGCGGCAGAACCCGTCGCCCGCCACGAGCGGATGGCCGCACTGGGCGCACCGCCCCGCCGCGGCGGTCGCCTCCGCGGTCTGGCCGGGGTCGAGCGGGGCTCGTGGGGTCGGGGGCACGGCCGTGCCGCCCCCGAGCGACTCGACCGTCGCCCCTACCTTGCGGCGGCCCCGGATCGCCAGCCGGAACGCGTCGGCGAACTCGCCCTTGTCGAACGCCGCATGGGCCTGGGCGGAGAGGTCCCGCGCCTCCTTGCTCGAACCGCTCCCGCCTTTCGTCCCGGCCTGCGCGAGGTCCTGGTCGAGCAGACGGAGCTCGAACTGCGCTTCGGCGCGGTTCTTCGCGACCGCCGGGGCCGGCGCGGGCGGAGGCGGGCTTCCGACGGGGAAAGGGGCCGCCGCCGGGGTCGGCGGCGAGCTCGGGAGCACGGCGGCGGGCGCCGCGTCGGAGCCGCTGCGCAGTCGCGGCTGACGGCGGGCTTGCACCAGGGTCTCGTGCGCGGCTTGCGCCAGCTCGTACGCCCGGTCGCTCTGGTGCTGGTCGAGCGAACGGGTCGCCAGGTCGATCAGCTGACGGGCGCGGGAGACGTCCGTCCCCTGCGCCTCGAGGAGATCCGCTTCGCGGCGGGCGAGGGCGAGGCGGTTGTACGCCCGGTCCGCGCCGCCGGCGCGGCCTCCCTCCGCGTTCCGCAGCTCCGCGAGGCGCCGGAGCCGGTAGCTCCGGAGCAGGTAGACGACGACGAAGACGACGAGGATGGCGCCGACGGCGCCGCCCGCCAGCAACCCGATCGAGGAGTCCGATACCACGGCGGCTTCGCTCCGCCGCGGCGGAGCCTCGGGCCGATGCTATGGGGGGGGCGCCCTACTTAGAGGCACCTGTCGGGGACAGACCGTATCCAAACAGTTTCAGGCTCAGAATTGAGGGTGCACGCCCATCGTTCACCTTTCACCGGGACCGAACCGTTCACCTACGCTTTCTCCGCTCCCTGAAGGATGCACCCGCGGCGGTCCCTTGTCTTCCCCCTCGCGCCCTCCTCCGGGGAATTTCTCCGCCCGAGCGGGGCCATGCCCGCTCCGACGGGGGAGGCGGCCGACACGCCGCTCCTTCCTCTCCCGGTCCGCCTCCTTCAACAGCAGTTCCGACTCCTCGTGAACGAATGCCTCCGCGAAGCGCTGGCGAAGAACTTCACCTCGCGGGGTTCCGTCTCCCGCTTCGCCCGGGACCGCGCCCGTGCCGCCCACGTAACGGGAGAGATCAGTCTCGCCGCCTCCGAGATCGCCCTCGGCCTCGCCGCGTCTCACCGCCGACGTCTCCGTCGCGGGCAGCCGGCCCGGGTCCCCTACGTTCGCACCCCCTTCGTCCGGCTCCCGAAGAGTTGCTTCCACTTCGACCTCGACTCCGGCAAGCTCCGCCTCTCCCTGCGCTCTGGGGAATGGGCGTCGGTGATGCTCCGGACCTCCGCGTACCACCGTTCGGTTCTCTCCGACCCGGCCCACCGGCTGACCCAGATGCACCTGGGCGAGCATCGCGCCGTGGCGATCTACGCCCGAGCGCCGACACCCGAGTACGCCCCGACCTCCCTCGTCGCTCTCGACACGAACGAGGACTCGCTCGACGGGGT
>JASHXN010000129.1 GCA_030043505.1 Thermoplasmata archaeon | reverse complement strand
GCCTACGTCGGCTGGCGGTGGATCTCGCGCAACCCGGCGGTGGCGATCACCCCCGTGCTGCTGCCGTTCATCTTCCTGTACTTCCTGTCGCTGATCTCGCCCCCGTCGCTCCGCCCGCTCGAGATCGTCGGGGCGATGCTGTTCACGATGCAGAACATCGGCTCGTGGGTCCTCGGCGACAGCGCCTTCTGGCGGATCGAGTGCTCGCTGCAGGACCTGTTCGTCGCGAGCCCGCTGGGCCGGCTCCGCTACCTGTTCGGGATCGCGTTCTCCAACCTGATCGCGATGGCCCCGGCGCTCGCCGTGCTGACCGTGCTCCTCGCCTGGCTCGGCCCGGCCGACGGCTACCCGCTCACGTGGTACGCCGCCGGCGTGCTGACGTTCAGCCTCGCCGTGATGTGGGTGCTGTTCAGCTCGATCGGGATGGCGATCTCGAGCCGGATCCGCACGCTCCGGGAGGTGTGGCCGGTCGGCAACCTCACGTTCACGCTCCTCGGCATGCTGTCGCCGCTGTACTACCCCGTGCGGATCCTGCCCCCGCTCTGGCAGGACGCCGCCCACTTCCTGCCGACGACGTACGCGGCGCTGCTCGCGCAGGGGGCGCTCGGGATCACCCCGGCGACCCCGGCGCAGATGGCGCTCTACGCCGGCTTGCTCGTCACGAGCGCGGTCGTCGGCCTCGCCGTCACCCTCCGCCTGTACCGCTGGGGGGACCAGTGACCGCGCCGACGGAAACGTTCATGCGGCGACGGGGTGTGTCTCGGTCGGTGCATCTGCCCACGGACTCCGCGCGCCGCTCGGAACGAGGAGGAGGTCTCCGCCCGGCGCCGGGCGGGGAGCTTCGGGTCCGGGGGGATTACGGACGGGCGGACGCGTTCTAACCATGGGTAACGAGGAGTTCGACGAGATCCTATCCGCCCTCGACCGCGAAAGCGCCCGGATCCGGGTGCGGGCCGAACCCCGCCGCTACAACAAGCCGGCGACGGTCATCTCCGGTTTCCCGCCGGGGGTCGACCTCGAGGAGACGACGCGGACCCTCAAGAATCGGCTCGCGACCGGCGGATCGGTTGTGGACGGCGAGGTGTACCTGCAGGGGGACCACCGGGCGCGGATCCGCGAAGAGCTGGGAAAGCTCGGCTTCGACCCGGAGACGATCGAGGTCTCCGACACCGCGCTCCCGAAGCGCGGGCGCCGCGGGTAGGGGCCCGCGGCGGCCGCCCCCCGAAACACGGATAGCCCTAACGCCGCACCGGGGCTTCCGCCGAGCCTTTAACCCGGACGTTCGACCTCGGGCCATGGCCGCCTACGCGCACCCCGAAGTGCTGGTCGAGACCGACTGGGTCGCCGCCCACCTGAACGACCCGAACGTCCGCATCGCCGAGGTCGACTACGACCCGGCGGCGAACTACGAGCTCGGCCACGTCCCCGGCTCGGTCCTCTTCGACTGGCGCAAGGACATCAACGACCCGGTGAAGCGCGACCTGCTCAGCGAGGAGGCGCTCACGGCGTTGTTCCAGCGTGCCGGGATCTCCGAGAAGACGACGCTCGTCCTGTACGGGGACTTCAACAACTGGTTCGCCGCGTTCGCCCACTGGGTCTTCAGCTACTACGGGGTCGGCCAGCTGAAGCTGATGAACGGCGGCCGCAAGAAGTGGCTCGCCGAGGACCGCCCGGTCTCCAAGGAGGTCCCGAAGCCGGCCGCCGGCACGTTCCACGCCCGCGCGCCGAACGCCGCCCTGCGCGCCTACCTGGACGACGTGCGGAAGGCGCTGCCGCAGGTGAAGTCGGGCAAGCTGGGGCTGGTGGACGTGCGCGGGCCGAAGGAGTTCTCCGGAGAGATCCTCGCCCCGCCGGAGTATCCGACCGAGCACGCGCAGCGGGGCGGGCACATCCCGGGGGCGAAGAACATCCCGTGGGCCCAGGCGGTCCGCGACGACGGGACGTTCAAGTCCCGCGAGGAGCTGGAAGCGATCTACCACGCCCAGGGGATCCGCCCGGAGGTGCCCGTGATCACGTACTGCCGGATCGGGGAGCGGTCGAGCCACACGTGGTTCGTGCTGACGTACCTGCTCGGCTACCCGGACGTGCGGAACTACGACGGCTCCTGGACCGAGTGGGGGAACCTCGTCCGGACGCCCATCGAGAAGTAGGGCCTCGCCTTCGGTCCCCGGGCGCACGGCAGCACGATGCGGACGGAACTTCGGCCGGCTCATCGCCAGATCTCGCCGCCGGTCCTCGGACCGCCCGCCGAGCCGAACGGAGCGCTGTGGGCCTCGGGCCCGCTCGCCGCCCGCGCGCCGCCGCTGACGGTGGTCACCGAGCATCCGTTGAACGCGGAGGCGTCGGTCGCCGGGCTCCTCCCGGACCGGACGCCCACGCCGTCGTTCTTCGTGCGTTCGCACTTTGACGCTCCGGTCGTGCCGGTCCCGTCCTGGCGGCTCAAGGTGACCGGGGCGGTCGATCGGCCCCGCGCCTGGAGCTTCGCGGACCTTTCGACCCTCGCGACGCGACGGGTCGTGGCGACCTTGGAGTGCGCCGGGAACAGCCGGACGAGCTTTGCGACGCCGGCCGAAGGGGAGCTCCGCTGGGGGGATGGAGCGGTCGGCACGGCCTCCTGGGAAGGGGTGCCGCTCCGCTCGGTCCTCGACGCCGCCGGGATCCTTCCCGGGGCGCGCGAGGTCGTGTTCACGGGCGCGGACGCCGGGGTCGCCCCGGTCTCCCCCCGGGCCCGTCGATTCTCCCGCTCGCTGCACCTCGGGCTCGGCGAGGATCTCGATCAGGTGCTGATCGCGACCCGGATGAACGGTCAGCCGCTCACCCCGCACCACGGCTTCCCGGCCCGCCTGGTCGTGCCGGGCTGGTACGGGATGGCGTGGGTGAAGTGGCTCACCACCATCACGGTCCGTCGCTCGGCGTTCCGGGGCCACTTCCAGACGACAAAGTACGTCTATCGGCTGACGGCGAGGGACGCCGACCCGGAGCCGGTCACCCGGCTGCGGGTGAAGTCGCTGATCGTCCGCCCCGCGGCGGGCGCCCGTCTCGCGGTCGCCCGCCTCGCCCGCGTCGAAGGCAAAGCGTGGTCGGGCCACGGGCCGATCCAGCGGGTCGAGGTCGACGTCGGGGACGGCTGGGCCGCCGCCGAGCTGACGCCCGCCGAGAGCCCGTTCTCCTGGTCGAGCTGGTCGTACACCTGGACCCCCCGTCGCAAGGGCCCGCTGCGGCTGCGCAGCCGTGCGTT
>JASHXN010000128.1 GCA_030043505.1 Thermoplasmata archaeon | reverse complement strand
AGGTCGAGCCAGCTCTTCGCCTCCCGGGAACCTTCCCGCTCCCCCACCTCGGCCGAGTGGTCGTCGGCGCGGGCGGCGGCCGCCGGCGTGGGACCGGGGGCGGCGGTCGGCACCTCCCGCGAGAGGACGAGGGCCCGCTCGAAGGCGACCGACGCCGCCTTCTCGTCCCCGGCCTCCGCGAGCGCGACGCCGAGGCGGTGCCAGGCGACCATGTCCCCCGGCTCGAGCGCCACGGCGCGCCGGTAGGCGCTCGCCGCGTCCGTCCACTCGTCCCGGAGCGCCCGCGCGACGCCGAGGTGGAACCACGCCTCCCCGTTCCGGGGGGCGAGGCTCACCGCCTTCGACAGGGCGAACTCCGCCTCCGCCGCCTTCCCGAGATGCGTGAGGGCAAGGCCGTAGTTCGACCACCCTTCCGCGTCGCCGGGGTTCTCGTGCACGACGTCGCTGAAGGCGCGGGCGGCGCGGTCGTACTCGTGGCGGATCAGATGCTGCACGCCCACGCGGAACCGCTGGGTCATCCCGGTGGGCGGTCGACTCGACTCCTTCCCCAAAAGGGTAGCGCTGGACCCCCGCGCGGGCGCCCCGGGGTCCCCGAGCGCGCCGGGCGACAGCGTCGCACGTCCCGACGCCGCTTATATGGGCGGTCCGGGCTACCCCCCCAAGGAATCCGCGAGCCGTACCCGATCGAGCGTCCCCTTCGTCTCTCTTTTGCGACGAGTGTTCGCGCGACGGGCCCCGGCGCCCGGGTCCTTGCAAGAACGGACGCGAAACGCGAACGAGAGAGACAGAGAGACCATGGTGGACAAACCCCTGACCAAAGTGCGCGACCTGACGCCGAACTCGAAGCAAGTGAACGTGCTCGCCAAGGTGCTGAGCGTAGGAGAGCCGAAGGAAGTGATGGGCAAGTTCGGCGACCCGAGGAAGGTGTGCGAGGCCGTCGTCGGCGACGACTCGGCCACGATCACCCTCTCGCTGTGGAACGAGCAGATCGGGACGATCGCCAAGGACGAGGTCATCCTCGTCGACAACGGCTACGTCTCCCTCGTCCGCGGCCACATGCGACTGAACGTGGGCCGGTACGGCAACCTCTCGAAGTCGACCGAGGCAATCGGGGAGATCAACCAATCCCTCGACATGAGCCAGCAGGAGTTCGAGAGCGAGCGCCGCTCCTTCGGGGGCGGGGGCTACCGTGACCGCGGCGGCTACGGCGGTGGCGGCGGAGGCCGCTACGGTGGTGGCGGCGGCGGAGGCGGCGGCGGCCAGGGCCGCGAGCGCTCCGACTCGTACAAGCGCTACTAGGGGCCGTTCGGCTCCCGAGCGCGAACCCTTTCCCGGGCCCCGCGGCGCGTGCGCCGCGGGAGCCGTCCTTTATACGGGCACCACTGTCCGGGCGGTCGATGCCCGACTCTCCCCGTGAGCTGACGCTCTACGTCCAGTCCCGCCGGGCGGTGACGACGTTCTACCAGCGGATCCCGCGCCCCGCGAGCCCGGGCGTGGGGGGTCCGATGACCGCCACGGCCGTCGGCGGCGCCCCGGTCGGATCGTCCGACTCCGTCGCCGCGGACGAGGGCCCGGTCTTCTTCCTCTCCGACGACCAGTCGCGCGTGCTGGCGATGGTCGAGGAGCTGGCGGCGCACCGGGGCTACGCGCTGAACGTCATCGACGTCGAGAAGGCGGGGCGCCTCGAGCGCCTCGTCACCGAGCACCTCCGGGGCGTGACGAACTTCCCGGTCCTCGTCGGCCCGTCCGGCCAGCGGCTCGCCGGCTGCCCGCAGTTCACGGACGAGGCGGTCGCCGCGATGATGCCGACCGAATTGAAGAGCGTCCGCGCGCTCAGCTACCTCAAGGTCAAGGGCGGCGACCTCGACCGGATCCGCCGCCTGCTCGAGGGCCTGGACGAGGTCAAGGAGCTCCACTTCCTCACCGGCGACTGGGACATCCTGGTCGTCCTCGAGTTCCCGGCGTCGACGGAGAACCGGCGGCGCGGCGTGCTCGACTTCGTGACCGAGCGGATCCGCGGGATCCCCGAGATCCTCGACACGTCGACGCTCGTCCCCGAGTTCTCGGTGACGAAGTTCCCGTAGGGGTGCCGGCTCAGCCGCGGCGGCCCCGCCGGCGGCGCGGGACGACCGGGATCCGCCCGTCGTCCGTTCGCGCCGGAGCGACGCGGCCCGTGTCGGGGGTGCCGTACAGCGGTTCGACCGTCAGCGGGTGCTCTTCGAGCCAGGCGACCCCCTCGACGTACGCCGAGAGCGTCTCCAGGCTGGTGAACAGCGGGATCCCGAGCTCGACGGCGCGGCGGCGCAGGACGTAGTCGTCCTCCAGCATCCGCTCGAACTTCTCCTGCGTGAGCGACGCCGGCACGTTCAGCAGCAGGTCGACCTCGCCGCGGTCGAGCGCCTCCGTCACGTTCGGGTGGCGGTCCGGCTCCGAGACCTTGTGCAGGATCCGCACGCCGCGGAGGCCCCGGCCGGCGAGGTAGGCGCCGGTGTCCTCGGTGGCGGCGAGCTTGAGCCCGAGCTCGCGCAGCCGCTTGGCGATCGGCCAGAGCTCCTCTTTGAGGCGGGGACCGCCGACCGACAGGAACGCGGCGCCGCGGCGGGGGACGAGGCGGACCCCGGTCGCGACGAGCGCCTTCACCAGCGCGTCCGAGAACGTCGGTCCGAAGCAGGCGACCTCGCCGGTCGACTGCATCTCGACCCCGAGCAGCGGGTCGGAGCCGGTCAGCTGCAGGAAGGAGAACTGCGGGACCTTGACGCCGAAACGACCCGGCGGCAGCGGCGCGACGCCGTCCCGCGTCAGCGGTCGGCCGAGCAACGCGCGCGCCGCCTCCCGCATCAGCGGCACGCCGGTCGCCTTCGCGAGGAACGGCAGCGAGCGGCTCGCCCGCAGGTTCAGCTCGATGATCCGGTACGCCCCGCGGTCGACCAGGAACTGGACGTTGAACGGCCCGCGGATCTTCAGCGTCCGCGCGAGCCGGCGGGCGGCGCCGAGCAGGTCGTCCTCGACCGCCCGGGAGGTGTGCCGCGGCGGCAGGCAGAAGATCGCGTCGCCGGAGTGGACGCCGGCGCGCTCGACGTGCTCCAGGATCCCGGCGACCAGGACCCGCTCGCCGTCGGAGATCGCGTCCAGCTCGACCTCGTCCGCCCCCTCGACGAACTTGGTGATCACGACCGGGTGCTCCGGGGAGACGCGGGCCGCCTCCGACAGGAACCGTCCCAGGTCGGCGCGGCCGCTGATGACCCGCATCGCCTGGCCGCTCAGGACGTACGACGGGCGGACGAGGACCGGGTAGCCGACCTCGTCGGCGAAGGCGCTCGCCTCCTCGACCGTTCGGAACGCCCGCCACGCCGGCTGCGGAATGTCGAGATCCTCCAGCAGCTTGGCGAACCGCGCGCGGTCCTCCGCCGCGTCGATCGATTCCGGGGACGTTCCGAGGACGGGCAGGCCGCACATCGCCAGCAGCGGGGTCAGGTTCTGCGCGAGCTGGCTGCCGACGCACGTCACGACCCCGCGGAACTTCTCGAAGTCGCAGAGGTCGCGCACCCGCTCGAGGGTGATCTCCTCGAAGTAGAGCCGGTCCGACCGGTCGTAGTCGGTGGAGACGGTCTCCGGGTTCGAGTTGAGCAGCGCAACCCCGGCGAGCCCCTCCGCCTTCAGCCCGTCGACGAGGTTCATCGTCGACCAGTCGAACTCCACGCTGGAGCCGATCCGGTACGGGCCCGCCCCGACGACGAGCGCCGAGCCCGCCGCCATCGGGGCGACGTCGTCGGCGTCGGCTCGGTACGTGAGGTACAGGTAGTTCGTGCGCGACGGCCACTCGCCGGCGAGCGTGTCGATCATCCGCACCCGCGGCCGGATCGCGGCGGCGAGCCGGCGGCGGCGCACGTCCTCCTCGTCGAGGCGCGCGGCCCGGCCGATGGCGCGGTCGGAGAGGCCGAGCTCCTTCGCCCGGCGCAGGAGCGGCGCCGGGAGCTGCCCCCCGGGGAGGGCGCCGAGCGCGCGGTGCGTCTCCTCGATCTCGGCGAGCGCGTCGACGAACCAGCGGTCGATGTACGTGACCCGCGCGATCGTCGCCGCGTCGATCCCGCTCCGCAACGCCTCCAGCACATCGCCGAGGATGCCGGGTTTCGGCTCGGCGAGGTCGGCGAGGATCGCCTCGCGCGCGCGCGGCGTGACGGGCGGGAGGAGGTCGGCCCGGGGGTCGGCCATCCGGTACGCCTTCGAGATCGCTTCGGGGAACGACGCCCCGATCCCCATCGCCTCCCCGACCGACTTCATCGCGGGACCGAGGCGCGGGTCGGCGTGGGCGAACTTCTCCAGGTCCCAGCGCGGGAGCTTGACGACGACGTAGTCGAGCGACGGCTCGAAGCACGCCGTCGTGACGCCGGTGATGCGGTTCTTCAGTTCCGGGAGCGTGTAGCCGAGCGCCAGCTTCGCGGCGACGTAGGCGAGCGGGTAGCCGGTCGCCTTGCTGGCGAGCGCGCTCGAGCGGGAGAGGCGGGCGTTGATCTCGATGGCGTAGTACTCGAGGCTGTTCGGCTCGAGGCAGAACTGGATGTTGCACTCGCCGACGATGCCGCATTCGGCGACCGCGCGGAGCGCCGCCTGCCGGAGGAGCTGGTACTCCTCGTCGGTCAGCGTCTGGCTCGGGGCGATGACGATGTTGTCCCCGGTGTGGACGCGCATCCCGAGGACGTTCTCCATGTTGCAGACGGTCAGCGCGTTGCCCTTGGCGTCGCGCACGACCTCGTACTCGATCTGCTTGAACGCGCCGACGTACCGCTCCAGGAGCACTTGCCGGACCGGGCTCGCGCGCAGCCCGCGCTGGACGACCTCGCGCAGGTGCGCGGCGTCCTTCGCCATTCCGCCGCCCTTGCCGCCGAGCGTGAACGCGACCCGGACCATCAGCGGGAAGCCGAGCTCTTCCGCCGCGGCGAGCGCCTCCTCCACCGAGCGGACCGCCCGGCTCGGGAGGGTCGGGACGTGCGCCCTCGCCATCGAGCGGACGAACCGGGCGCGGTCCTCCGTCGCCCGGATCCCAGCGAGCGGCGTGCCGAGCACGCGCGTGCCCGTCTTCGCGAGCGTGCCGAGGTCGCTGAGCGCCACGCCGCAGTTGAGCGCCGTCTGGCCCCCGAACGAGAGGAGAAGGCCGTCCGGACGCTCCGCCTCAAGGATCGGGGCGACGAACTCGGCGACCAGCGGCTGGAAGTAGACCTTGCCGTGGCGCGGCGGGTCGGTCTGGAGCGTCGCGATGTTCGGGTTGACGACGATCGCGTAGACGCCGTCCTCGTCGAGCGC
>JASHXN010000127.1 GCA_030043505.1 Thermoplasmata archaeon | reverse complement strand
TGCGCGAGGGCCACGGTCGCGACGTGGTAGTCCTGGACCTGGAAGATCGCCTTCGGCGGATCGACGACCTTGGTGTAGATGATCGCGTCGACGTTCGTCGGCGAGTTGTCCTTCGTGATCACTTCCTGGCGCGGGACCTCCAGGACCTGGGTACGGAGGTCGATCGTCAGGACGCTGGCGAACGGAATGACCCAGTTCAGCCCCGGGTCCAGCATGCGCTTGTAGGCGCCGAAGAGGATGACGATCCCCTTCTCGTACGGCTGGATCGAGTGGATCCCGCGGACGATCAGCGCGATGATGATGATCGCAATGACGCCGACCAACGCGTACAGCCACGCGATATCCGCCATCGTGCTCGCCCGTGCCGCCGCCCCAAGCGGGGCAGCCAGATAACGTGCCGGCGGGCGCCGGCCTTTTCAGCTCTGCGGCGGCGTCGCCACCGGCTCGACGGTGAGCGAGACGCCCTCCCCCGCCACCACCTTCACGTGGGTGCCCGCGGGGATCGGGAACGGCGCCTTCGCCGACCAGATCTCGGAACGGACCCGGACCTTGCCGCGCAGGGTGTTCGGCACGACGTCCACGGTCACGACGGCCATTTCGCCCACCAGCCCCGCCGTCGTCGTCGACATCGGGGGATGGATGCCGGCGAGCCATCGGTAGTAGTACACCGTGGCGACCGTCGAGATTACGGCGGCGACCAGGATCGCGATCGGGCCCCAGACCGAGCGCAGCAGGACGTCCGGAATGAAGATGTACAGAAAGCCGCCGACGATCATGATCGTCGCCGGGATGAGCAGGAGCGCGCCCGGGTGGAACAGCTCGATCAGGAACAGGCACGCCCCGGCGATCAGGATTCCCAGCCCGACCGCGATGTCCACGCCCGCCATTATCCACGGCAACGGACGCCGGAAGATAAGCGCCCGGACGGCGCCCGCCTACCGGATGTACGTCTGAGAACTCGCGAGGTCGAAGCCGCGGACGATGCGCAACCGTTGCCCGTCGCCGGTCGGGGCCTCGGACAAGAACGGAAACATCTGCCAGAGATTCCCTTCCGCCATGCGGGTCACCGGGTGGTCGGGGCCGAACGCTCCGCGGGCGACGTGGGCGGTGACGCGGCGCACCGCGTGCTCGTCCAGGTAACCGAGCGCGTGCAGGTACTCGTGGGCCAGCACGACGAAGATGTACGAGTTCACCTCGAGCGGGGAACGTGCGTTCGCCCGCATCGCCTCGACCAGGCCCTCGTTCAGGACGATCAAGTTCCCCGTGACCTGCCAGTACGCGCCGAGTTGGGGCGGGAGGTTGGACAGCGCGAGGCCGAGGCCCGGCCGCTCGGTGCCGAGCACCCGGCGGACCGCCGTCCTCACCAGGCGATAGACGTCGGCGTAGTCGGCCGGCTGCGCGAGACGGTCGGCGAGGTCGGACGCGGGCGCGGGGGCGGGATGGGGCCGGCCGGACGTGGAGGTGCGAGGGGGGCCCGCGCGACCCGGAATAGCGAGGAACGGCGTCACGAGCGTACTAGGGACCCCCGGGCGGATAAACCCGAAGTTACGCGGGCGCCACGAGGCGGCGCCCCTCGCCGGTTCGGCCCGCGCTAGTCTAAGTGCGCCCCTTTCGTGCCGCAGGCGTGCCTCGATCCGTCGACGTCGTCTTCCCGCGCCGGGAGCGATTCGAAGACCGCCGCAAGGAGCTGGACCAGCGCAAGCTCCTGGACGAGTTCTTCGACCACGGGACCCTCCTCGCGGTCTCCCGCCTCGTCAACCGAGGGCTCTTCGACGTCCTGGACCATCCGATCTCCTCGGGGAAGGAGGGCGGGGTCTTCCGCGCCTCCAAGGGCACGGAGCTCCGGGCGGTCAAGGTCTACCGCATCTCGAACACGATGTTCCGTCGCCTTCCGGCGTACGCGCTGGAGGAGCTGCGGCGGGAGTCGAGCGTGGGAAACTACGGCGGCCTGATCTTCGCATGGACGCGCCGGGAACACACGACCCTGGGCCGGCTCCTGGACGCGGGCGTACGGGTCCCTCGCCCGTACGGCCATCTCCGGAACGTCCTCGTCATGGAGTTCATCGGCGACGCGACCGGGGCAGCCCCCCGGCTCAAGGACGTTCCGATCGACGACCCCGCGGGGCTGTACGAGGAGCTCGTCGCGGAGTTCGGACGCATGGTGCGGGAGGCGAAGCTTGTGCACGGCGACCTTTCCCCGTACAACACGCTCTACCACGACGGCAAGGTCGTGGTGATCGACGTCGCGCAGTCGGTCCGCTCCGACCATCCTGAAGCCCCCCGACTGCTCGAGCGGGACGTGACGAACTTCGCCCGATTCTTGGGGCGCCTCGGCTACGAGATCGAGCCGGCCGAGTTCCTGCGGGCGATCGGCGGCGACACGGTCGGCCCCCACGCCGAGGGAGCGTAGCGATGCCGGTCCTCTACGTCCGGATCCCCGAGGACCGTATCGGGGTGCTGATCGGCCCCGGCGGGCGGACGCGGGCGTCGGTCGCCGAAGCGACCGGCGCCGAGATCGAGGTCGACGCCGAGGACGGCGAGGTGACCGTCACCTCGCCGGACACCGACCCGGTCGCGGCGCTGAAGGCGCGGGATATCGCCCAGGCGATCGGGCGCGGGTTCTCCCCGGAGCGCGCGCTGCGGCTCCTGAAGGAGAACACGTTCCTCGGCGTCCTCGACATCAAGTTCACGACGGGACGGCGCGACAAGGCGGCGCTCCGCCGCATTCGCGCGCGGGTGATCGGCGCCGGGGGCCGCGCCCGGAGCCGGATCGAGGAGCTGAGCGGCTGCTCGGTGAGCGTCTACGGATCCACCGTGGCGCTGATCGGCACCGAAGACCAGCTCGAGCGCGGCACGCGCGCGGTCGAGATGCTGCTTCGCGGCAGCGAGCATTCCGCGGTCTTCCATCTCCTCGCCCGGCTCCGTCGCGACGCCGCGCTCGACGAAGCGACGGCCGCCGAGCCCGAGCCGGACGACCGCCCGTAGGCCGATGGCGAAGACGGTCCCCCTGGACGTACGGACGCTCGCCTGGGCCCGGACCGAGTTCGCCCGCTACTACGCTACCGCCCAGCCCGAACCGCCCGAGCGACTCCCCCGGCGCGAGCTGGCCCTCTTCCCGTTCGCCGAAGGGAACCTGATGCGGCGCCACACGACCGTGCCGACGCGGGAAGCGTTCGTCGGCTTCCTGCGCGAGGCGGTCCCGCGTCACGTGTACTACTCGTCGGCGTACTACCGCGCGCCGGCCGAGCCGACCATGGCGGCCAAGGGGTGGCTCGGAGCGGACCTCATCTTCGACCTCGACGCCGACCATCTCCGCGGCGCCGAGGCGCTCGACTACGCCGGCCAGCTCGCCTTGGTGAAAACGCGGCTGCTCGACCTCGTCGATCAGTTCCTGCTCCCGGACCTCGGACTGGACGCGGGGACGATGCGCTTCGCCTTCTCGGGGGGCCGCGGCTACCACGTCCACGTGCGCGACGAGCGGTTCCTGAACCTCTCCAGCCCGGAACGTCGCGAGCTGGTCGACTACGTGCTCGGGACCGGCGTTGACCCTACGGCCGCGGTGCAGCGGAGGCGCGAAGACGTCCGGGAGGGCCGCTCCGTCGGAGCCGCGGACGCGGAGGAGGACGGAGGGCCGGGCCGACGCGGCGGCCTGGCGGCGTCCTTGACGCTCGCCCCTCCCGAGACTCCCGGTTGGCCCGGGAGGACGACCCGGGCGGTCCTCGCCCTGCTCGAGCGGTGGCAGGGGCTCGGCCCGAAGGCGGCCGCCGCCGAGATCGCGCAGTGGGGGATCGCTCCGGACGAGGCCCGGATCTGGGCGCGTCGCCTGCTCGGCAAAGGCAAGGTCGAGAAGATCCGCTCCAGCCTCTCGCTCGACGTCTTCGGCGAGAAGGAGTCGGCCCGGGCGTTCCTCGACGCGGTCGTGCGCCACGCCTCGGTCGAGGTCCAGGCCGAGACCGACGCTCCGGTCACGACCGACATCCACCGCCTGATCCGGCTGCCGGATTCGCTCCACGGAGGCACGGGGTTCCGGGTCGTTCCGCTCCGTCGGGACGAGCTCGACGCGTTCGACCCGTTCCGCGACGCGGTCGTCGACCCGGGGACCACCACCGCGGTGACCGTCCTCGAGGAGGTTCGGTACCCGTTCGCGGGCGGGGAACTGCACCGGTCGGCCGGAGCGACCGACGAGCTGCCTACGGCGCAGGCGCTGTTCCTGGTGCTGCGGGGACAGGCGGCGCTTCGATCTTCACCGGGATGACCAGGCGGCCGATCTTCTCGATCGACGCTTCGATCTGGTCGCCGGCCTTCAGCTTCCGGCTCTCCTTGCCGAACTCGAACCCCGGAACGCCGCCCAGGCTGCCCAGCGAGATCAGGTCCCCCGGCTCGAACGTGATCCCCTGCGACAGGTGCGCGAGGATCTCCGGGATCCGGAATACGTAGTCGGACGTGTCCCCCTTCTGGCGGACCGTCCCGCCGACCTTCAGCTCCATCCCGAGCGGGTACGGGTCGCCGACCTCCTCCTTCGGCACGACCCACGGTCCGACCGCCATCGTCGCGTCGAACCCCTTGCCCATCACCCAGTCGGCGGTCCCCTCGCTCGGGTACTGGAGGTCGCGGTAGCCCATGTCGAGCGCGATCGTGAAGCCGGCGACGTGCTCCATCGCCTGCGCCGCCGGGATCCGCTTGCCCCGCTGCCCGATGACGCACGCGAGCTCCAGCTCGACGTCCGGGAACGTGCCGGTGGGGTTGAGCACGAGCGACTCGCTGGGCCCGACCAGCGAGTTGAAGAAGCGGGTGAAGACGTACGGGCGCTTCGGCGTCGGCTTGCCCTGCTCCGCCAGGTGGCTCTTCGAGTTCTGGGCGAGGCAGTAGATCTTCTGCCCGTGGACCACCGGCGCGAGCAGTTTGATCCCCTCTTCCGCCTTGAACAGGTACCGGGCGCCGGTCGCCGCGCGGGGGGTCCACCCCATCCCGCGGCGGCGGTCGATGTACTCGAGGATCTTCTTCGTGAGCGCCACGGAGTCGGCGCCGCCGGAGAAGAACGCCTGCATGTCGCGGAACCGGCTCGGGTCGGCGCCCTTGACCGGGTTGACCCCGTAGTAGTCGCGGCAGGCGGTATCGAGGTCGACGTACTCGTTGGCGTCGGTGACCATCCCGAAGTGGAACTGATCCTGGAGCGTGAAGTGGACGAGCTTCATCGGCGGGAACCGACCTCCGCCACCGCCGGCCCCACTTAACGAGAACGCGGACGGCGCGGGACCTCGGACGCGCCGGTCAGCGGAAGTGGCGGTGGACGGCGATCAGGTAGACGAAGATGATCACCGCGAAGATGAAGCCGAACGTGACGAACGCCCCGGCGACCGCGTACGAGATGATCTCCCAGAGCAGGAACAGGAGCCCGAGGACCAGCGCCCAGAGACGCAGCCTCCAGAGCGCGACGCCGATCCCGAGGATCACCAGCCCGACGATCGTGACCAGCGCGGCGAGCGCGAGTCCGGTGAGCCCGAACGTCGTCGGGACCCGGAACAGATCCTGGTTGACCGCGTACGAGCCGAAGAGCAGCAGCCCCAGGACGAAGAGGACGAAGCCGTAGATCCCGACCAGGACGGACAGGATCGCTACGCCGAGAGGGAGGGAGCGTGGGGGGGGTTGCGGCCAGGTCCCTTGGGTGCTCGTGATCCTCGACCCCTGCCGACTCCGCGCCGCCGAGAAAGACGGACGTGATGCCCGGGATATGAACGTGCCGAACGAGCCGAACCGTCAGCCGGGCTCCCTTCGGGCCGGCACGAACGTCGCGACGACCCCTTCCCCGAGGCGTTCGACGCCGACCAGCTGCAGAGTCTCGGCGCCGTCCCTCGAAGCGGTGTCGGGTCCGGAGATCATCGACGGCGCGGTCGTCCCCCCGATCACCAGCGGAGCGTAGTAGACCGTCCACCGGTCGAAGAGGCCGGCCCGCACGAACGACGCGAGCACCGCGGCGCCTCCTTCCACCAGCACCCGGTGGACGCCTTCGGCAGCGAGCGCGTGCAGCAGGCGACCCAGGTCGACCCGGTCGCGCCCGGCGACGATCGTGCGGACATGCGGCGGAAACCGGGGTGTGGTTCCCTCGACCACGGCGACGATCGTGGGGGTTTCGGCGCCGAGAATGCGCGCGTTCGACGGAGTGCGCCCGTGCGAGTCCAGGACGACTCGGATCGGAGCCTTTCCCGCCGGCCGATCCAGCAGCTCCCACCGAACTCGCAGCGACGGATCGTCCTGAAGGACCGTCCCGATGCCTACGACGATCGCGTCCACGTCGGCCCGAAGTTGGTGCACCCGCCGGAGGTCCTCTTCGGACGAGAGCCGTGCCCGTGTGCCGCCGGCGTAGGCGAGCCGTCCGTCCATCGAGACGGCACAGTTGAGCAGAACCTCGGGTCGCGCGCCGGCCCGGTCTCGCTCGACCGGGCTCACGTCACGGCCCCGCACGTAGGCGCTCGACTTCGGCCTCCAGTTCGGCCGACGGGGCGCCGGCGCTCCGGAGGTCCGCGAGGTTGACAGCCACGTTCGCGAGCGCGCCCTCGGAAGCCGCCGCGAGGAGCGCAAGCGCCGTCGCAAGGTCGCTGGCGAGCATCGCCTTGGTCTTCCCCCGGACGGCGGTGAGCAGTCCGGCCGTCTCCCGGGCCATGCGCGCGGTCTCGAGCGGCACCATCGCCGCCGCCCGCAACGCGGACGTGACCGCCGCGGCGGTCCCCGGGTCCGCCGGGGCCGCCTTCTGCAGCCGGCGCGCCGCGCGAACCCCGTCGTACGACCGACTGTCCTCCTCCGCGAGCTCGAGGAACCGCTGGCGGGCCGTCCCGAACCGCGTGCGGAGCGGCGCAAGCTCCGGATCGGTCGATCCGGGCGCGACCGAGTAGGCGAGCACCATCTCCCCCAGGCCGGACGCCAGCGCCGCGACGACCGCGGAAGCGCTGCCGCCACCCGGAGTCGGGGTGCGTGCGGCCAAGCGGCTCGCGTAGCCCGCGATCGTTTCCCCGCCGGCGCGCTCGCGCTCCGCGCCCCGGACCTTCCGTTCCAGCACGAGCCCCCGGTCGAAGCCCCGGAGCTGGAGCGCCCACTCCGCGGCGTCGAACAGGGCGTCCTCCGGGATGAGCCCGACGATCTCCGACTCCTCGACGCCCGCCCCCAGCTTCGCCGCCGCCGCGCGCACGGCGTCGAACGCCCGCGGCACGCTGGTCACGTGGTAGTCGGTGAGATTCATCGAGACCTGGGCCCGGTGGCGTTCGGCGAGGTCGAACCCCAGCGCCTTGACGTCCGGCAGGCCGCCGTCCCGCGCCCGAACCGCCTTGGCGACCTTCTTGGCGAGGCTGACGTCCGGCGTGTCGAGCAGGACGTTGTAGGCGATCAGCACCGGGCGAGCGCCGATCGCCACAGCGCCGGCCGTCGGATGGAGACGTGCCGGTCCGAAGTCGGGCGCGCGGTTCGGGTCGTTCGGCACGGTGTCGCGCAGCCCCTCGAACCCTCCCTCCCGAACCTTCGCAAGGTCGGCGCGTTCGGGTCGACGGGCGGCGCTCGCGTACAGGAAGACGGGAACGTCGAGCTCGCGCGCGACGCGCTCTCCCAACCGCTCCGCGAGGCGGACCGCCTCGACCATCGTCGACGTCCCGAGAGGGACGAACGGGACGACATCGGTCGCGCCCATGCGCGGATGCTCCCCGCGATGCACGGTAAGGTCGATCGTCCGCGTAGCGACCTCCATCATGCGGAAGACCGCCTCCAGCAACGCGTCGCCGTCGCCGTAGAGGGTTACCACGCTGCGGTGGTGATCGGCGTTGCTCTCCACGTCCAGGACCGTGACCCCCGCGACGGCCCGGCCGGCGTCCGCGATCGCCCGGACCTTCGCCGGGTCACGCCCCTCCGAGAAGTTGGGGACGCACTCGAACGGCGTCACTCGGCCGTCCCTCCGAACGTCTCGAGCAGCGTCTGGTGTCCTCGCGCCTCGGCGGGCGAAGCCGCGACGCGCGGGCGGGAGCGGGCGCGCGCGATCGCCGACCTGAACCGGCTCTCGGAGAATCCGTGCGTCTCCACCAGCAGCCGGTGGAGCCCGACCTCGTCCACGGGACCGAAGGAGATCGGCCCGGGTTCGGCGGCGTTCGGGTGGCGGAAGATCTCGGCGACCGAACGGGCTTCCTCCAGGTCGATCCCGGCCCGGTCCATCGTCGCCTCGAACCCCAGGTGCTCGCGGACGAGCTTGAGGGCCTTCTTAGGCCCGTAGCCGTCCGCGCCGTCGTTGAAATCGGTCCCCATCAGAATGCCGAGAGCGATCAGCTCGTCCTGGTCGATCCCGAGCGTCGCGAGGAGTTCCGCCCGATCGACCAGCTGCGCCGCCGGGGCGGCTCCCGATCGCTGGCGCGCCGCCAGCCCCCGTACCAGCCGGGGCGTTCCGAAGAGGAGACTGTCGTAATCCTCCGAGGCGGCGGCCCAGGTCGTCCCTCGGGCCGCTAGGACGGCGGCCTGGGCCTCCCCCTCCCCGGGCGCTTGGAGGACCGGGACCCCGAGACCGCGCAAGAGAGCGTGTAACTCGTCGACCATCGTGTGTGTGAGATGCGACGTCTGCGCTGCTTTACGGCGCGCGGTCTCCAGGTCGCCGGCGGCGAGCGCCTCCTTCCACGCCCCTTCGGCCTTCTCCTTCGCTTCGATCCGTCGCCGGATCGTTCCGGCCTTCCGCTCGGGCGGTTTCCCGTCGAACACCCACACGGGCAGGACCCCCTGCTCGAGTAGCGAGGTGGTCCGGTAGAACGTCCCCATCAGGTGGCTCGTGACCTGTCCCTGAGCGTCCGAGAAGAGATGACCGTCCCGGCCCCGGATCGTCGCCAGGAATTGGTAGACGGCGTTGTAGCCGTCGACCGCGAGCGTCCGGCCCGCGAGCGCGTCCCACGGCAGCTCCTGCGCTGTGACGAGCGGGCGAAGCGGCAGCCCCACGCCGCTTCGAGAGGGAGTGAGTACTTGGGTTTGCCGCGGACCGCGCTCAGCCGCCACCCCGGTCGAGGACGCCGCCGCCCCCACGGTCGCCGGGAGTGCGTCCCAAGGCGACCGAGCGACGCGGCTCGCACGGACCGTACCCGATATACTCGGGACCGTTCCCGCGGCCCGAGAGAACCATGGAGTTCGTGTGGCGCGACGAGGGAGATGCCTCGCAGGGACCGGGGACGGGAGCCGTCCTGCTGTCGTCGTTCCCCAGCGCCGGGCTGGCCGCGACCGTCGCCAGCCACTACATGATCCGTTCGCTGAAGCTTCCCCGCGTCGGCCGATTCGAGTCGCCGGACCTTGCGCCGATCGCGGTCGTACAGGGCGGCGAGGTCAATCCGACGATCCGAGTGTACGGTCGCCCGGGACTCGGTCTCGTCCTCTCCGAGTTCCCGCCGCTCGCCGCGCAGCTCTCCCCGATCGCGACGACGATCCTCGACACCGCGGAGCGGTTGAAGGCCCGCCTCCTCGTGTGCCTGGAAGGGGTCGTGCCCCACCCCGAGGACGGCGACGGGTCCGCCGAAGGGAGCTCCGCTGCCGAGACCCCGAACGAGAACGTTTGGGTCGCCTTCTCGCGTCGCGACCCGGCGCTCGTCGGTTCGTTCGCGAAGACCGAGGCGCGGACCTTGGAGGAAGGAGTGATCGGAGGGGTCTCCGGCGCGCTGCTCGTGCAAGGACTCGCCCGGAAGGTTCCGGTGGCGGTCGTCCTGGTCAGCACCCGAGCGGCCGAGGGATTACCGGACCATCGCGCGGGGGCGGTGCTGATCGAAGCGCTCGACCGGCTGCTTCCCGAGTTGAAGATCGACACGGGCCCGCTGCGCCAG
>JASHXN010000126.1 GCA_030043505.1 Thermoplasmata archaeon | reverse complement strand
CATCATGATGCGGTACGTCCGCGCCGAGCTGACCCGCCGCTGGCGCTCGGCCGCGCACGCCGGGCTGCACGTCTCCGCGTCCGGCTTGGTCACCCGGCCGCAGACCTTGCAGTGGCGGTGATCGCCGTCGGCGGGCATGCTGGGGGTTCCTCGCGCTACGAAGTCGGGCGGGGCTTATGACTCCGTCCGCCGCCGGGGTCGGTCGTTAGACGACCTTGCGCGGGCGGCGCCGGGTCTCGCGCGGCGCAGCGTCCTGCCCGATCTCCGGGTCCATCGGGTTCGGCGGGTCGGCCGCGTACGGCGAGAGGTCCGGTGAAGGCTCCCCGCCCGGCACGATCGGCGGGGGGACGCGGGGCCGGCGCGACGACCGGTGCGCACCGGCCGTGGCGGGCGTCGGGAACGCGCCCGTCTCCGGGGTGTACTGCCGGAGGAGGTTGAGCCAGATCCGGCCGTGGCTCTGGACGTTCGTCTCCAGCCGGTCGCGCAGATCGGCGGTCTGCTCCTCGAGCGCCTGCTCGACCCGGTGGAGCTCTTCGAGGAGCTCCTTGCGCACGGCCAGGAGCCGGGCCTCCGAAGGCTTCGCCTGGACGTTCGCCTCGTTCTCCGTGAGCTTCAGCCACGTCTGGCGGACGATCGGGAGGACGTGGTCGTTGATCACCATCACGCGACGGTCGAGATCCTCCAGCTCCTCCCGGAGCTTGTTCTCCATCGCGACGAGATCCCCCTCCCGTCCGGTGATCTGCTTTTCGATCTCGCCGATCCGCGCGAGCGCTAGATCGCTCTCCGAGCGGAAGCGCCCTTCGGACTCCTCCAGCGAACGGGCGAAGTCGGCCCGTTGAACTTCGACGGCGCCGTCGACCTCCCGGCCGACGCGCTCCCGCAGGCGGCTGTCGAACTCCGCCGAGCCGAGCGTCGTGCTGATCGTCTCTTCGAGCTCGGCCTTGAGGCGGGCGAGCAGCTCGACGTACTTCTCCTGCTCCGCCTGCTGCGTCTCGCGGACCATCTGCTCCACGAACGACTGCATCCGGACCTGCAAACCGGCGACCGCGGCGCGCTGCGCCTCGTTGATCTCCGCGAGCCGGGCGTCCCGTTCGAGGTTCAGCCGACGCTCGACATGGGCGACCCTATCGTCGGCCGCCGCGGAGAGCCGCTGCGCCTCGTTCGCCAGCGTGGCGACCAGGTGCTCCTCGACGTCCTTCGTCCGGCCGTCGACGAGCAGGCCGACCCGCTGCTCGAGGTCGCGGCCGTCGCGGGTCCGCTTCTGCTCGCCTTCCGCGAGCCGGGTGTCGAGGATCTGCCGGACGCGGGCTTCGACCTCTTCCCGCAACGCGTTCGCCTGCTCCTTCGACTCCAGCAGCTCGAGGTCGAGCTGGGCGACGAGCGCGGCGCGGAGGTCCTCCTCCGACTTGGCGGCCCGGGCGCCGAGCTCTTCCGACGCCTCCTTGATGTCGCGCCGGAACCGCTCGGCCCACCCCTCCGCGGTCGAGCGGATCGCTTCCGAGACCCGGGTCTCGACCTCGGCGAGCTTCGGGTCGACCTTCGCGGCGAGCTGCGCCTGGACCTCGGGCCCGAGCGCGGCGGCCGTCATGGTCGGCCGCTGCTCGACGGCGGCGAGGCGCGCTTCCAGCCCCGCCCGCACCGTCTCGGCGACCTTCGTCGAGGCTTCGGCCGCCTCGCGAAGGCGGGCGTCGAGCGTCGCGGACCATCGGCGCTCCAGGTCGCGGGTCGCGAGCGACAGGCGAGCGTCCAGCAGCCCCTTGTCGGCCGTGCTCGGGACGACCGGACCGAGCCGGTCGGCCGGGCGGGCGGCCGCCGCGGATCCGGCGTCGGGCGTCGGATTCCGCGCGAACGGAGAGAGCAGCGGGGGAACGCTCGGACGGGCCGTCGCGGCCGCGGCAGTGTTGCCGGGCCGCAGCGACGGGTCGTCCGAGGTCGACACCGGCACGGTGTTCGGCGCCTCGGCGGGCACTGCGATCGGCGTCGGGCCCCGGAGCCACTGCGGCACACCGGTGGTCCCCGGAGGGACCGGCGGGGTCGCCGCGGACGTCGCGGGCCCGGCCGTTGGGGGCGGGGCCATGGCGGCACGCGCCGGCGGCGTAGCGGGTGAGGACGCAGTCGGCGCCGGAACGGGCGCCGCCGCGGGAACCGGGATCGGAACGGACGCGGCAGCGGCCGGTGCCGCTGTCGCGACGGGCACGGGGGCCACGGACGGGAGGACCGGGCTCTCGCCCGGCTTCGCCTCGAGGTACTCGTTCGCCCGCTTCGCCATGTCGCCGGAGACGGCGACGGTGCGGCCACGCGGGCGCGCCAGCAGGAGGGCCGCGGTCTCCATCGCCGTGCCGATCCGCCACATCTCCTTGCGGCGCTCGCGGCCGGTCGACGATTCCGACGCGGCGAGCGCCTCGGCGAGCCGAGGCCCTTCGACCTGGTCGACGCGCCGGACGACCTCCGCGGCCTTCTCGTCGGCGTGGTCGCGGACGTACTGCAGCACGAGCGGGAGCGTCTCCTTCGACTTCCCGGACGGAGGCCGGGTGAGGTCGCGGAGCGACACCGGCTGCCCCTGCCAGCTCTGCATCCGCTTCGTGTGTCGGTCCCCTTCCGACTCCTGGCGGCTGACGCGCATCACCGCGAGCGCGAGCGGCAGCTGCTCGGTGAACTCGCGGATGTTCACCTTCGGGGCCGGCAGGAAGTAGGGGAAGACGAGGAAGCCGCCGAGCGCCACGAGCGCCGCCGGCATCGCTCCGACGAGCGCCTGGACCGCCTGGCTGACGGCGTCCCACTGGTCGGACGCGGCGACGGCGACGACCGGTTCTGTCGTCCCCCGGTGGAAGAGGAACCCTTCCCCGACCGCCTGGAACGTCGCGGCGTCCGGCTCGGTGCGCGTCCGGCGCGTCTCCTCCTTCCCGGCCATCGTCGCGTGGGCGCGGAGGACCGAGCCGCCGAAGTCCCCGGTCTGGACGAGCTCCTCCGTCGCGAAGACGAGCGTCTTCATGCCGAGACGGGGCCGGTCCTCGGTCGAGAGGAACATCCGGCCGACGCACGTGTAGCGCCCGCCGGCCGCGGGGTACAGGAACAGGTTCGGGTAGAACGAGAGCGTCTGGCTCGGGTCCGGGTCCCAGTAATCCTGGGTGTCGGCGACGTTGATCGTGAGGTTCCCGACGAGCCGGATCGCCTCCAGCGCCTCCTGCCGGCCCGGGAACTCGTCCGGGATCGCGGTGTAACCGGGGCTCTCCGCCTCGTTGTCGACCTGACGGCACCAGACCGAGGCGATCGGTGCGACCGGGCGCAGGCCGGCGAGACCGCCGGCGCTCATCACGACCCCTTGGTCGCGCGCTTGGCGAGGACCCGCTCGCACGCCCGCGCGAGCGGGAGGGTCGTGTTGACCATCACCGGCACCCCGAGCGTCGGCGTGCCGACCTCGGGCGCCTGCTCGCCGCTCTCCCCGAGGAACATCGGGTGCCCCTCGCCCGT
>JASHXN010000014.1 GCA_030043505.1 Thermoplasmata archaeon | reverse complement strand
GCGCGGGCCGCGGCGGCCGCGATCCTCTCGACGCCGTTCCAAGGGGAGACCGTCCGCGAGGTGATCGTGGAGGAGAAGGTCGCCATCGGGCGGGAGCTGTACGTCTCCCTCGCGCTCGACCGTACGCTCCGGGTCGCCACCCTCATCACGAGCGCCAAGGGCGGCGTGGAGATCGAGACGGTACCGGACGGCGAGATCGCCCGGCAGCCGATCGATCCGTTTCCGGGGCTCGTCGCGTACGAGCGGCGTAGCGCCGCGGAGTCGCTCGCCCTTCAGGGACCCCTCGCCGGAGAGCTCGACCGGCTCCTCGGGAACCTGTACCGCCTGTTCGATCGCGAGGACGCGGAGCTGGTCGAAGTGAACCCGCTCGCGGTCGTCGGGGAGCACCTGATGGCGCTCGACGCCAAGGTGATCATCGAGGACGACGCGGCGTTCCGCCATCCGGAGCTCGCCGCGATCCGGGACGACCGCACCCCGCTCGAGGAGATCGCCCGAGAGAAGGGGATCGCGTTCGTCCAATTGGACGGGAACATCGGCGTGATCGCGAACGGCGCCGGGCTCACGATGGCGACGGTCGACGTGCTCAAGGAGTTCGGCGGCGCCCCCGGGGTCTTCCTCGACCTCGGCGGGACGGACGATCCGAAGAAAGTGACCGAGGCGTTCCTCCTCATGGCCCAGGCGAAACCGGCCGCCGTCTTCCTGAACATCTTTGGCGGCGTCACGCGCTGCGACACGGTCGCGCAGGGCCTCGTCTCGGCGCTCGGGTCGATCCCCGCCGCGGAGCGGTTCCCGCTCGTCGCCCGGATCCGCGGGAACAACGAGAAAGAGGGGATCGCGATCCTCCGGAACGCTGGCGTCACGAGCGAAGGGGATTTGCGGGTGTCGGCCGAGGCGGTCGTCGCCGCGGCCCGGGGGGCCCAATGAGCGTACTCGTCGACGCGGAGACCCGCGTCGTCGTCCAGGGGATCACCGGTCACCAGGGGACGGTCCACGCGCGCGCGATGCGGGAGTTCGGCACGAAGGTCGTCGCCGGCGTCACCCCCGGCAAGGGGGGCACGACCGTCGAGGGGGTCCCGGTGTTCGACAGCGTACGGGACGCCGTCCGCGCTACGAACGCCAACGCCTCCTGCCTGTTCGTCCCTGCGCCGTACGCCAAGGACGCGCTGCTCGAAGCGGTCGACGCCGGGATCCGTCTCTGCGTCCTGGTCACCGAGCACATCCCGTTCCACGACATGCTGGTGATGTACCACTACGCCCGGGCGAAAGGGACCCGGATCATCGGCCCCAACTGCCCCGGGATCGCGGCCCCCGGCAAGGCGAAGGTCGGCATCATCCCGAACGTCGTCTTCCGTCCGGGACGGGTCGGCGTCATCTCGCGGAGCGGCACGCTCACCTACGAGATCGTGAACGGGATCAAGGAGCACGGTCTCGGCCAGTCGACGTGCATCGGCCTCGGGGGCGATCCCGTCGTCGGGACGTCGTTCGTCGACGCCTTGCCGCTGTTCGAGAAGGACCCGGAAACGGACCTGCTCGTGCTGGTCGGAGAGATCGGCGGCACCGGCGAGGAGGAGGCGGCGGAGGCGATCCGGGCGCACTTCACGAAGCCGGTCGTCGCCTACATCGCCGGGCGGAGCGCCCCGCCCGGGAAGCGGATGGGCCACGCCGGGGCGATCATCTCGCGGGGCCGGGGCACGGCCGCCTCCAAGCTGGAGGCGCTCCAGGCGGCCGGGGCGCACGTCGCCCGCTTCCCCTACGAGGTCAGCGAGATCGTGGCGAAGCTCGTCCGCGAGTCGTCCCGGCCGTGAGCGCCCCCGACGCGGAGACGCCCGCCGAGACGTGCGCCGTCGCCGGGTGCACGGCCGTTCCCGTGCGTCACCTGGCCCGGGGCGAGGTGCGCGCGGCGTTCCCGGATCTGCCGGACGGCGGACGCCGGGCACCGCTCTGCCGCGAGCACTACCGAGAGTGGAAGAAGGCGACCAAAGACCGCCGGTCGCTCGACCGCCTCGGCTGGTGACGCCGGGCCCGTTCGGCCCGGCGGGGACGCCCGCGTCCCTACTGCTTGCGCATCTTCTGGGCTCGCATGCGGCGGCGCATCCGCTTCTTGCGCCACTTCCAGCGCATGTGGCCGCGCTTCTTCCAGACGCGGGACGAGCGTTTCATTCCACCATCGGCCGATGGAGCGGCGCTACGACCGTCGCTTAATAAGCCTGCCTCGGCCCGGCCGCCGACCGGGGGGCGGCTTATGCGTTCCCCGGCGCTGGCCCGCCGATGCTGACCGCCGCCGATCTCGAGGTGAACCTCCTCGAGTTCCACCAGCGCTCGTTCCAGTTCGCGCGGGTCGCCGAAGCGCGCGGCGAGACGTACGCGCTCTTCGCCCGGACCGAGACCGAGAACGAACGACAGCTTCGTCCCCGCCTCGTCCGGCTTGTGCTCGCCGTTCCCCTGGCTTGGGTCGTTCTCGACGAGGCGACCGACCTCCTGCGTCTCGCCGCTCCGGGAGGGAAGGCGCCCCCGCCCGACTCCAGCCCGCCGACGGAGGTTGCGGCCGAGCCCACGGAGTTCGACGAGGTCGGACGCCGGTGGGGCCGCCGGCCTCTCGGGGACGGGGGCTATCTGTACGCCCCGTCGGACACGATCGACGAGCTCCTTCAAGCGCCGACCCGGGCCGGGCTCGGGCTCGGCTGACGGGCCCGTCCGGGGGACTCCCTGTGCGGGGGGCGCACTCAGATCCCGGGCCCGGTCCGAGCGGAGGTTTGGACGCTCGCGAACCAGGCGAAGAACGGTTCGGGGCGGTGGTGCGGACAGAAACCGTTTGAAAGCGAACGCCTCGGCGAAGGTCGAGGGCAGGCGCAGTGACCGCGGAGAGCGAGAAGGACCCGGGGAAGTGCCCGGTCGTGCACGGCACGACGAACCTTGGCATGCGGTCGAACAGCGCGTGGTGGCCGCACCAGCTCAACCTTCGGATCCTGCGTCAGAACTCCGCGTTGACGAACCCGATGGGTCCAGCGTTCGACTACGCCGCGGAGTTCCGCACGCTCGACTTTCCCGCGCTCAAGGCCGACCTGCGCGCGCTGATGACGCGCAGCCAGGAGTGGTGGCCCGCGGACTTCGGCCATTACGGGGGTCTCTTCATACGGATGGCCTGGCACGCGGCCGGGACGTACCGCGTCGGGGACGGCCGCGGCGGCGCGGGGACCGGTCAGCAGCGGTTCGCTCCGCTCAACTCGTGGCCGGACAACATCAATCTCGACAAAGCTCGCCGGCTCCTCTGGCCGCTGAAGCAGAAGTACGGCCGCAAGATCTCCTGGGCGGACCTGCTCGTACTGGCGGGGAACGTCGCGCTCGAGTCGATGGGGTTCACGACGTACGGATTCGGCGGGGGTCGCGCCGACGTCTGGGAGCCGGACGAGTCGGTGTACTGGGGCAAGGAGGAGACCTGGCTCGGCGACCGGCGCTACCACGGGGACCGCCAGCTCGAAAACCCGCTCGCGGCCGTCCAGATGGGGTTGATCTACGTCAACCCGGAAGGCCCCAACCGACGTCCGGACCCCCTCGCCGCCGCCCGCGACATCCGGGAGACGTTCAAGCGGATGGCGATGAACGACGAGGAGACCGTCGCGCTCATTGCCGGGGGCCATACGTTCGGCAAGACGCACGGCGCCGGGGACCCGAAGCTGGTCGGACGGGAACCGGAGGCCGCTCCGATCGAGGAGATGGGCCTGGGGTGGAAGAGCCGCTTCGGCACCGGGAAAGGGAAGGACACGATCTCGGGCGGACCCGAGGTGATCTGGACCGACACCCCTACGAAGTGGAACCACGACTTCTTCGAGAACCTCTTCGCCTACGAGTGGGAGCTCGTGCAGAGTCCCGCCGGCGCGTACCAGTTCCAGGCGAAAGGGGTCCCGGCAACGTTCCCCGACGCGTTCGATCCGTCGCAGCGGCACCTTCCGACGATGCTGGTGACCGACCTTTCGCTCCGCTTCGACCCGGCCTACGAGAAGATCTCGCGTCACTTCCGCGCCCATCCGGAGGAGTTCGCGGCGGCGTTCGCCAAGGCGTGGTTCAAGCTCACGCATCGCGACATGGGGCCGAGGGCGAGGTACCTGGGCCCGGAAGTGCCGAAGGAGGAGCTGATCTGGCAGGACCCCGTGCCGCCCGTCGACCACAAGCTGGTCGGCCCCGGCGATCTCTCCCGGTTGCGCGCCGAGATCGAGGCCTCGGGCCTCACGATCTCGGAGCTGGTGGCGACGGCGTGGGCGTCGGCGTCGACGTTCCGCGGGTCCGACAAGCGGGGAGGTGCGAACGGCGCCCGCCTCCGTCTTGCGCCGCAGAAGGACTGGGAGGTCAACGAACCTCCCCGGCTCGGGAAGGTCCTGGCGACGCTCGAGCGGCTCCAGCGCTCGTTCAACGAGAGCCGGTCGGACGGCACGCGGATCTCGCTCGCCGATCTGATCGTCCTCGCCGGCAACGTCGGGGTCGAGCTCGCCGCGAAGCGGGCCGGACGGACCGTCACCGTGCCGTTCTCGCCCGGCCGGACGGACGCGACGGCCGCCCAGACCGACGTCGAATCGTTCGGCTATCTCGAGCCGGCGGCCGACGGTTTCCGGAACTATCTCCGAGCGACGTTCGACGTGCCGGCCGAGGAACTGCTGGTCGACCGGGCCCAGCAGCTCACGCTCACCGCCCCGGAGATGACGGTCCTGGTCGGCGGGCTTCGGGTCCTCGGCGCCAACTTCCGGCGGTCGGCCGCCGGCGTCCTGACGCACCGGCCGGAGACGCTCACATCCGACTTCTTCGCGAACCTCCTCGACCAGGGAACGGAGTGGGCGCCGACCGCCGACCCGAACCTCTACGACGGCCGGGACCGCGCGTCCGGCGAACGCCGGTGGACCGCGAGCCGGGTCGACCTCGTCTTCGGGTCGAACTCCGAGCTGCGGGCGCTGGCCGAGGTCTACGGCTCCGCGGACGCGGCCGAGAAGTTCGTGGCCGATTTCGTCGCGGCGTGGGCGAAGGTCATGGACGCCGACCGGTTCGACCTGCCCCATCGACGGTAGCCGGCCGGCGGGTCGCCCCGAGGAGGGGCGGGGCGTTCACGGTCCGTCCTACGGTCGCCGGCTCGGTCCTACGCTTGGGGCCGGAGCGCACGCTCCAAGAGCGCCGCCAGGATCCCCCCGAGAAGGGGGGCGACCCAAAAGAGCCAGTCCTCGCCGATCGCCCATCGGTCGGCCGGGAAGAAGGCGGAGAGGAGGGCCGGGCCGAAGCTCCGCGCCGGGTTCACGGACGTCCCGTCGATCGAGAGGCTCACCAGGTGCACCATCCCGAGCGTCAGGCCGATGGCCCCGGCGGCGAGGTTCCTCGTGGAGCCCTCCGACCGGGTCGCAAAGAGGACGACGGTGACGAACAGGAACGTCATCACCACTTCGAGCAGGAAGACCGAGCCGAGCGCGACCGTGTACGGCGCGCCGTGCCCGGCGTAGCCTTGGGAGGCGAACGCGACCCCGGAGCTCGTCGCGGACGACCAGAGCGAAGCCGACCCATGGGCGACCCCAGCGATGACGCCGACGGCCACGATCGCCCCGGCGACCTGGCTCAGGATGTACGGCACGACCTCCCGCGCCGAGATCCTACCCGCGACCCACGCCCCGACGGTGATCGCGGGATTCAGGTGGGCTCCGGAGATGTCGCCGAGCGCCCAGACCAGGCCCGCGACCCCGAAGCCGATCGACAGCGCGATCATCAGTAGGCGCGCGGTCGGTTCCACCCCCGGGATGTTCAACGTGAAGACCGCGGCGCCGGCCACACACATCAACAGTCCGAACGTTCCGACGAACTCCGCGAGGTAGCGCTGGCCCGGGGCCCACTTCATCGTCCCGCGGGCACCGTCCAACCTCTTAAACGATTCTCTGCGGGCCGGGACTCCGCCCAGGCGCGCGCCATCCCGTCACGGCGACTTCGAAAGCCCGAGCGCCACGAGGATCACGGCCAGGATGATGAGGATCGCTCCCCCGGCGGCGATCCCTCCGCTAGGGTCGGCGGCGGCGGAACAGTCCGGGATCTGGCTGCACCCCTGGTTGTACGACACGACCCCCTGGTGGACGACGGCGGCCCCGATCAGCACGAACACCCCCAGGACCGCGAGGACGATCCCGACGATGACGAGCGCGGACGTCGGCGCGCTCGCCGGCGTGGATGGGACCAGCCGGTATGGGTCCGGCCGGGGAAAGAGTACCGGAGCGGCGACGGGAGGCGACGGCGGGAGCGGAAGGTCCAATCCGCAGTACGGGCAGCGGAGGGTGCCGAGGCGGCTGACCGCGCCGCAGTGGGCGCACGTGACGCTGCTCGCCGGAGCCGCCACGGCCCTGGCGAGCTCGCGCGACCAGATGAGCTTGGTATCCGCACGTTACCTTCGAAAACGTGGGAGCGTGCTGGCCGGGTACGGTTTTGTCGCGGCGAGGCGTATGGCCTCCGTGCAAGCGTGCCCGATGTGCGGGGAGGAGGTCCCCGACCCCTCCTCCGGCGTCTGCCCGACGTGCGGGGCCCGCCTCGGGGCTCCGTCGGACCCCTCCCCTCCGGAGAACCGCT
>JASHXN010000125.1 GCA_030043505.1 Thermoplasmata archaeon | reverse complement strand
CGGGGACGTGACCGTCGTGGACGACGCCGACCGCACGGTGAGCGTCCCGCTCGACCCGAGCCGGGTCGCGGTGCTCGCGCCGAGCATCGTCGATCCGCTGTACCGCCTCGGCCTGCGCAGCCACATCGTCGCCGTCGGCTGCGCCGACCAGACTCTCGCCGGCCTGGAAGAGGACTTCTCGCCGGACCAGGTCGCCCTCTGGAACCTGACCGCCTCGATGTGCGTCGCGGACTACCCGATCAGCACGGAGGAACTGCTCACCTTCAACCCGCAGCTTGTTCTCGCGGCGACGATCGACGATCTCGCCGACCTGGAGACGTTCAGCACCACCTACCACATCCCGCTGCTCGTCCTGCAGGCCCCCAGCCTCAGCGGCATCCTGGTCGACGACTCGATCCTGGGGACCGTCTTTGGGGTCACCGCGAAGGCGAACACGCTCAACGGGGAGCTCACGGCGGAGCTGAACGCCGCGATCAACGTCTCGAACGACGTGCTCGACGCCAACACGTCGTTCCCGTCGGTCCTCCTGACGTACGGGCTCTCGGACAGCTCGGACGGCTACTACTCGTTCGGCCCGGGGACGTTCGGCGAATCGCTGCTGGAGTTCGCGAGCGGCGCGAGCATCAGCGCCAACAGCTCGTTCGAGTACCCGGTCCTGTCGGCGGAGCAGGTCCTAGAGGATAATCCGCAGGTCATCATCTACGGGACCGGCTTCGGCTACAACCTGAGCTACTACGAGGGTGGGGAGTTCTGGTCCGACTTCTCGGCGGTGGAGAATCACCAGGCGTTCGGGCTCGACTCGAACCTGATCACGGAGGCGGACCCGACGATGATCTTGGAGGGCCTCCCCGCGATCCTGGCGATCCTCTATCCGACCCCGCCGTAAGGACCCCGGTGGCGCCGGCCGCGGCCGGCCCCGTCGGGGCCTCGACGACCGCGGCGGCCCTCGCCGCGAACCGACGCCTCGCGCGGGCGTTCGCCGCGGTCGTCGGCGTCTCCGCCGTGGTGCTCGGGCTCTCCCCCCTGATCGGGAACGTCGACCTCCGCCCGACGCTCGTGCTGGCGATCCTCCTGCACGAGGGCTCGGGGGGGCTTCTCCTCTCGTCCCCGTGCGCCGGGGTCGGCGCGACGGCGTGCCAGCGGGCGGTGCTGATCGTCTGGCAGGGCCGGGTACCGGAGATCCTCCTCGCCGCCATCGCGGGGGCGGCGCTCGGCATCTCGGGCGGCACGCTGCAGGGGACGTTCCGGAACCCGCTCGCCGACCCCTACCTCCTCGGCATCTCGAGCGGCGGGGCGATCGGCGCGGCCGTGGTCATCGTCCTGCACGTGGGGCTCGCCGACGAGAACCTCTCCATCCCGGTGTTCGCGTTCCTCGGTTCGGCCGGGGTCGGCGGCGCGATCCTCCTCGTCGCCGGCGGACGGAACAGCTCGGTCGAGACGCTGTTGTTGACCGGGGTCGCGATCTCGAGCTTCCTGACCGCGGTCCTGTCCGTCCTGCTGATCCTCGGGCCGTTCGAGAGCGAACAGTTGGAGTTCTGGCTCCTCGGCGGCCTCGGCGCGGCGACGTGGCCGGTCGACGGGCTCGCGTTCGCGCCCGTGCTGCTGGTCGGGATCGCGCTCGCGAGCCAGGGACGGGAGTTGAACCTGCTGCAGCTGGGCCCCGAGGTGGCGCAGAGCGTCGGGGTCAACCCGCGCGCCGTCCGTCTGCGCCTGGTCGGGCTCGCCGCGGTCGCGACCGCGATCGCGGTATCGTTCACCGGCGTCATCGGCTTCGTCGGGCTGGTCGCGCCGCACGTGGTCCGTCGGCTTGGGAGCACCGACTACCGGGTCGTCCTCCCGGGCGCGGCGCTGCTCGGCGCTGTCTTCCTGGTCGCTGCCCGGGACGCGGCGCTGCTCGTGCTCCCGTCGATCGTCCTCCCGCTGGGGATCTGCACCTCGTTCGCCGGCGTGCCGTTCTTCCTGTACGTCCTCTATCGGGGGCGCTCGGGCTCGTCGATGGGGGTGACGTGACCGAGGAACTCCGGCCGGAGGCGCCGCTCCAGGCCGAGCAGCTCACGGTCCGCTACGGGGACCGTACCGCGCTGCACGACGTCGACCTGGAGGTCCGCCGCGGCGAGCTGGTCGCGGTCGCCGGCCCGAACGGCTCGGGCAAGACGACGCTGTTGTCGACCGCGCTCGGGTTCCTTCCGACGGCGTCGGGGACGTTGCGGCTGTTCGGCCGGCCGGTCGCGGAGCTGTCGTTCCGGGAGCGGGCCCGTCTCGTCGCGTGGGTGCCCCAGCTCGAGGCCGTGCGCGAGAACGTTCGGCTCCTCGACTACGTCCTCCACGGCCGCTACCCGTACCTCCGCTTCCTCGAACGGGAAGGGCCGCAGGACCTCGCGATCGCCGAGGAGGTCCTGGCCGCGGTCGGGCTCGCCGACCGCGCCGCGGACGGCGTGCTGGCGCTGAGCGGGGGCGAGCGGCAACGCGCGGTGCTCGCGCGAGCGCTCGCGCAGACGACGCCGCTGCTGCTGCTGGACGAACCGACCGCCCACCTCGACATCGGGCACCAGCTCGACCTGCTCGCCCGGGTCCGACAGCTCTCCCGTCAGCGCGGCGTCGCCGTCGTCGCCGCGCTGCACGACCTCAATCTCGCCGCCCGGTTCGCCGACCGCATCGTCGTCCTCTCGCGGGGGCGGAAGGCGGCGGACGGACCGCCCGCGCAGGTCCTGTCGCCGGAGCTGCTCGAGCGGGTATGGGGGATCACCGCGGAGCTCCAC
>JASHXN010000124.1 GCA_030043505.1 Thermoplasmata archaeon | reverse complement strand
CGGAAGGTCTTCCCGCTCGAGGCCGGCGGCTGGGCGGTCCCGCGGCGGGCGGCGGCGCCGGGGGTGTACCACCCGACCCCGTCGGCCCGCCGGCACCTCGCCCCGCTCCCGACGGCGGACCTCGCGTCCCCACGAGAGCTTTTACGCGGGAGCTAGGTGATTGGAGCGGAGGACCGGAGTGGCGGTCTGCCCGGCGTGCGGCGCGGACGTAGGGGCCGACCGCACCGACTGTCCCAGCTGCCACCTCGCGACCAGCCTTTTTGACGCCGTCCGCGAGGCGGCGGGCCGGACGGGCGACACCGATCCCGCCTACCTGTCGACCGTAGCCGAGCTGCTCCGCTCGGTGGACCTCGAAGGGACCCCGGACCCGGTGCCCGCTCCGCTGCTCCGACCGGCGGCGGCGCTGCGGGGGCCGGCGATCCTCGACCTCCCGAAGAGCGAGCCGACGCTCCGTCCGGAACCGCTGGCCCGGCTCGGGGGCCTTCCGCCGCTCCCCCCCGCCGTGCGGGGGGAGGCGCTCCGGCAGCGCGGCGAGGAGTACCTGCGGCTGGCCCGACGCCTGGGGCTCGACCTCGCGTCGCTCTCCGCGCGGATCGCCGCGGCGGAGAGCGTCGACGACGACCGCTCGCTCGACGCCGCCGTCCGGGAGGCGTTCGTTCACGTCGCGAGCGCGCTGGCGGTCGCCTTCGACGAACAGATGGCCCGGCGCAACGAGATCGCCCAGTTGTTCCCGACCCCGAGCGCCGACGTCGAGCTGGACGCGACCCGGGGCGCGATGGGCACGGGCGACCTGCCGGGGGCCGACCGGCGCCTGAGCCACGTCCGCGACGAGCTGAGCCGGCTGGAGGACGTCTGGGCCACGGGACGGATCCTGATCGCCAGCTGCGACCTCCTCGCGGAGACGCTCACCGAGCTCGGAGGGGATCCGACCCCGGCGCTGGGCCCCGTCCAGGAGGGTCGCCGCCTGCTGTCGTCGGGCAAACGGGAGGAGGCGGAGCGCCTGCTCGCGCGGGGAGCCCTGGCGCTCTGGGCGCTGGTCGAGCCCCGCTTCTTTGACGAGCTCAAGCGCGTGCGGGATCGGCTGATCGAGCTCCGGGCGTCGGGGTCGGACCTCGGACCTGCGCTCGCCGACCTCCGCGCCGTGTCGACGGAGCTGCGCCGGCGGAACTTCGTCGGAACGATCGTCGCCTACCGGGGGCTCCGCGGGTTCGTCGGAACGTCGGAGACGTCCGAGCCGATCGCCGCCGCGCCCTTGGACGCGACCGAAACCCGCCCGTCGCCGTCCACCTGAACTGCCCCGCCGTCGCAGGCGCTGCCTCTGCGCGCCGCTGATTCTAAGAGCCAGCCGTCCCTCGCAGGGGATGTGACGCCCGGTCCGCTGCGCGGCTTCCGAGACTATCCGCCCCCGGACGCCGGGGCGCGGTCCGAGATCCGACGGCGGATGCGGGCGGCCGCACGGCGCGCGGGGTTCGCGGAGCTCGAGGTGCCGTGCGTGGAGAGCTTCGAGCTGTACCAACGCAAGAGCGGCGAGGGGATCGCGGCCGAAACGTGGAGCTTCGTCGACAAGGGGGACCGACCGGTCGCCCTGCTGCCCGAACAGACCCCGTCGCTTGCGCGGGTGTTCGTCGAGCGCGGGAAGGCCGAGTCGCTTCCCGTCAAGTGGTTCACCGTCTCGAAAAGCTGGCGCTACGAGGAGCCGCAGTCCGGCCGCACGCGAGAGTTCCTCCAGTTCAATCTCGACATCGTGGGCGCCCCCGGGCTCGAGGCCGAGGTCGACCTGCTGACCACCGCCTCCCTCATCCTGGACGAGGTCGGAGCCCAGGGACTGTACCAGTTCCGGGTGAACGACCGGGCCGTCGCCGAGGGGCTCGGCCGGCGGTACGGGGCTACGGACGGGGCCCGATTCTTCCGGGCGGTCGACCGGTTTCGCAAGGCCTCTCCGAGCGAGTTCGCGGGCGAACTACAGGCGTCCGGAGTGCCCGCCGCGAAGTGCGAGGAGCTCTCCGGCCTCCTCGGGTCGGCGGGCGCGGGAGTTGCCCCGGGGAACGCTGCCGCCTTCCTGGGGGAGCTGGCCCGGGGGTTCGACGATTCCGCGAAGGCCGGGGTCGCCCGGCTGGAGAAACTCCTCGGGCTCCTCGACAAGGTGGGGCTCTCCGACCGGGTCGTCTACGACCCGACGGTCGTTCGGGGCCTCGCCTACTACACCTCGACCGTCTTCGAAGCGTTCACCCGTCAGGGCGAAAGTCGGTCGATCTTTGGAGGGGGCCGCTACGACCACCTGATGGAGCTGTTCGGTGGGGCCCCGACGCCCGCCGCGGGGTTGGCCATCGGCGACCAGACCCTCGAACTGCTGCTCCGCGGCGCGGGTCGTTGGCCCGACGGCGAACCGGCGCTCGACACCTACGTGGTCGCGGCCCGGCCCGAGCTCGTGCCGGAAGCCTTGGCGCTCGTCGAACGCCTCCGGCGCTCCGGGGTATCGGCGGACGGCGACCTTCTCGGCCGTTCGCTGTCGCGCCAGCTCAGGGAGGCGGCGCGCCGGCGTAGCCGTCGGGCGCTGATCCTGGGCCTTCGGGAAGTGGCTCCGGGGACGGTGGTCGAGCGAGATCTCGGCTCGGGTGCCCAGCGTGAGCTCGCGGCCGGCTCTCTTTGACCGTCTCCCGATGGACGCTCGATCCACGCGAAAGCGCAGTCGACTGCGCCGCCGTCAAACTCGTTGAGATTGAATCGCGAGAGCGCCCTAGCGTTTCGGTACCGCCCAAGGGGCGCGTATGCTCCAAATGAACCAGACAGATCCCTACCGGATAACATGGCTCTGCCGACGGACGCACCACCCTCGGCGCCGCCTCTTCGGTGTCTTCCTCGATCTCAGAGGCTTGTCACCAGATGAGCCGTTTATCACTTGGTAGGACTCGCCGCGTTGAATGAGAGTCAGTATGTAGTCTGATAGGGCCGTTGAGAAGACCCCATCAAGGCCGATGAGGAGACGTCGAGTTTGATCGTTCCGAAGTTACGCATGTCATTTCGGGAGGGTCTCGGCATTTGTGTCACGTTCTTGTGCTTGGCTTTACGACGTTGCCTGGTCGACGCGTCTCTGCGCACGGTCCGTCAACTTCGGCTGATTGTAGTCAGAGAGAATCGAGTCTCGTCGGGTCCCCGCTCAACGACCGTTAGTCCATTAGCTCTCGCTTGACGCACCATCTCATGATACGCGTCACGAGTCAGATACCTCCGGAAGGGGATGTGCCCCCGCGCGATGATCATCGGCGGGCCCCGTACACCGCGAATGATGACGCCGTCAGTGGACTCTATCCGAAGCGCAAATCGGGGTCCTGTCCAGTCCATGAGTTCCTTGCGGCCCATCGAAAACTCGAAAGTGATCCCGTGCGAATCGATCGTGACTGCCCGGGGCGATGGCCCCAAACCCAAGAACACAAGGAATCCCATAGCTGAAATCAAAGCGGAACCCAAGAATACGACCGTCTGAGGCGCAGTAAATCCCTGCGCAGCAGTGAGCTTGACGGCCACACTGTCGAGGACCGCCCCTCCGATGATTGCGAACATCGCAAAACCGATCCAACGGACTTTTGTCGCGTCCCGTGCCATAGGGAGGTTTCTGAGTTCGGTTAGGTCGAACCTCATGGCAGTTACAAGGACCCAGAACCGCCCGTGGTCTTCAAATCGATAAGCGAGGCCGCAACGTCAATCGCTAGAGTTGCCCCATTCTGTAGGCCCTGAGGTTGTCCATTTCCTCTCGAATCAGCCTGTGGCAGGTCTCTCTCCTTGTCCCGGTGCTCCATGCCCTTTCTCCCGCGTTGTGAGCAGGGTCCCGGAACCCCTGCGCACTGTGTCACGGTATACCGTGGAGGTAGAGAAGAGGAGGGGAGCTCCTGTCTTGCGAGCCCAGCCGCTCCGCGCCAGCTCAGGGAGGCGGCGCGCCGGCGTAGCCGTCGGGCGCTGATCCTGGGCCCTCGGGAAGTGGCTCCGGGGACGGTGGTCGAGCGTGACCTCGGCTCGGGTGCCCAGCGTGAACTCGCGGCGGGCTCTCTTTGACGATCGGCGTGATCCCCTCGAACGTCTCCGCGTCCCAGAGCAGGATCCCGGGCGGCGACTCGGCGCCGTCGACGAACCCGTACCAGTAGACCACGGCCCCTTCGCCGAAGATCTCGGTGTACGGCCCGAGCTGGCGCTTCAGGTTCTTGCGCAGCTCGACGTCGTCGCCGAAGTTCGCCTTCGACTCGATCCACGTCAGCTTCTGCCCGAAGAAGACGATCGGCTCGTCCAGGAGCGCGTCCGGCGTCTTCTGGTACTTGCCGCGGAGGTCCTTCTCCGTGCGGAAGCCGATCCCGTGCTGGTTGAGCCACCGGTGCATTCGCTCCTCGCCTTTGCGCCCCCGTTCCCGTTGCAGGTCGAGCCCCCGCGGCGAGTAGATCATGTCGACCGCGAGCAGCCGCTCGACCTCCTCGCGCATCCGGCCGTCCAGCGCCGTCTCCGGGTGCAGGAACGTCTGCCAGACCTTCTTGCGGGGCACGCCCAGCTCCCCGAGCATGATCTGCCCCATCAGCACCGGCGGGAAGCGCCACTCGCGGGCGATGTCGAGGATCGAGCGGCCGTGCTTGTACTGCCCGACCAGCTTCGGAACCTGGCGCTTCACGACGTAGAACCGCCGGGTCGCGTCGCGGGTGACCCGGTGCGTGTGGATCACCATGAGCAACTCCTCGTCGCGGTGCTCCGCCTCGGCGAGGCGTCGCACGTCCTCGTAGGTGACGAGGGCGTCCGAGAGACGTTGGTAGGTGGCGCGGTCCATGGCGGCGAAACCGATACGGTCGAAAGGCGCGAGCCCCGGGTGGGGATAACTCCTCGCGGCCCCGGTCTATTCGCGCCAGTCCAGGCCGACCGTCCGCAGGCCGAGCTTCGCGACCGGCGGCAACCGGCGTTTGTGCCGGTGCTGGGCGAGCCGGTCCGCGATCCGGTGCACCGTCGCCGCGTCCAGCCCGGTGGCGGCGACGACCTCCTCCTCGCGCTCCATCAGCTCCAGCCGGCGCAGGACGCGGTCGACGACCGCGTACGAGACGCCGAGCTCGCCCTCGTCGGTCTGCCCGGGCCAGAAGCCGGCCGACGGGGGGCGCGTGCGGATCGGCTCCGGTACCCCCAGCTCCTCGGCGAGGGTCCACACGTCGCTCTTGTACAGGTCGCCGATCGGTAGCAGGTCGACGCCGCCGTCCCCGTACTTGGTGAAGTAGCCGAGCAGGAGTTCGGACTTGTTCCCGGTGCCCGCCACGAGCTTGCGCTCCTCCCGGGCGAGCGCGTAGAGCAGCGTCATCCGGATGCGGGCCGCCGTGTTGCCGACGGTAAGCCGGTCCTCCACCTCCGGGACGGCGGCGCGGAACGCCGCTTCGACGGCGTCGATCGGCACGGTGCGGACGGCGATCCCCAGGTCCCGGCCGAACCGCTGCGTCTCCGCGACCAGCTCGGGAGGAACGTGACGGTCGGGGAGGAGCACGCCCAGGACGTGGTCCGGGCCCAGGGCCTCCGCGCTGAGCCGGGCCACGACGGCGCTGTCCACGCCGCCGGAGAGCCCGACCACGACCCCCGTGAGACCATCGGCCAGGGCGTGGGCCCGGAGGAAGTGGCCGATCGTGCGCGCCGCGTTCGGCGGCAGCTGCGCGGCGGGGGCGCTCACGCCTCGACCCCGAGGGCTTCGAACTCCCGGGACGACCGCCACTCGGCGCGGCAGGCGCAGTCGAGGGCGTCCAGCGGGTCGAACGACTGGCTGAGCGACGCCTCCTCGATCGCCGCGAGGACGGTGCGGTCGCAGCTACCGCAGTTGTGCGGTCCCCGGGGCAGGCCCCCGGCGGTCGGGAACGAGACCAACCGGGCGGTGCCGCGGTGCGGGGCGGCGGTGCGGAGGACCTCGACGACCGACCAGAGCCACGGGGGCCGGTAGCGCCCCCGGCGGAACAGCCACTCGACGACCGTACCGCCTTGGATGTGGACCGGGTTCACCGACAGGGCGTCGAACCGGGCCGCCGCCTCGCGGACGGAGGCGACCGTGTCGGCGATCGCTTCGGTCTCGGTCAGGTACGGCGGCTTGAGGAGCAGGTATGCCTTCGCGCGGGCCCCGGCGGCCCGGACCCGGTCGGCGGCCTCCAGGTAGGCGCTCGGCGGAGCGTTCTTGTGGACGTACTTCGCGAGGACGGTCGGGTCGGTCGTCTCGAGTCCCAGCGCCACTTCGAGCTCGCCGACGAACGCCTCCCGCAGGGGCCCCAGCGCCGCCGGCGTGGCGAACTCGGGGAGCGTTTCGAAGAGCAGCCGGCGCGCCCGCCCGGAGAACGCGGCCGCGATCGCCGTCCGGCTCGCCGGGTCGACCTCCCGGTCGTCGAGGAAGCTGCCGGAGGTGTAGATCTTCACGTACGGCTCGTCCCGGTACCGGGCGAGCGCTCGCGCCAGCTGCTGCGCCAGCTCGGCCGGTGACGCCGAGCGCCCGAGCGTGTCCCGGGCGTAGCCGCACATTGAGCAGCCTTTCGCGTCGGCCCAGTAGCACCCGCGGGTCCGCAGGATCAGGACGAACGCCGGCACGCGCTCGGCCCCGAGCGCTTCCGCCTCCACCCAGGCGTTGACGTAGTGCGAGGCGTCCTGCGGCGACGCCGGCGCCGGGCGCCGGTCGCGGGCGACCTCGCGGGCGAGCGAGCCGTGCGTCACTTCTCCTCGAGATCGGCGGTGACGGCGGATCCGTCCTTGAGGCTGAGCTTGGTGCGGAGGCGGTCGGCGGCGACGAACTCCACGACGTCCTGGTAGTGCGAGCGGTCCGGACGGATCAGGTGGCTCGCCCGCCCGTTCAATCGGGTGGGGTAGCACGTGGCGCCGCCGAACGTGCGGCCCCCCGCCTCGAAGCCGTCGATGCGGATCCCGTCCCAGTCGGCGAGCACGCCGAGCCGTCGGATCTCGCTGGGGCGCAGTCGGACGTTCAACGTCCCGGGGTAGGGCGTGTAGCCGAGGCGCTCGGAGAATTGGACGACGTAGCCGGGCTGGCTGAGGTAGTACCGACCTTCTCCGAGCCCGGAGACGACCTCCCCGGCGATCGAGATCTTCGCCGGCCCCTCGAAGATCCGCCGGTAGCCTCGGTACTCGGCGCGGAGCAGCCCGACGGCGTCCCGGCTGAGCTGCAGCCGCTGCCGGCGGTTCGCGAGCGAGCGCGTGAGCAGGCCGCGCCGTTCGAGCTCCAGCAGGTAGCGGTCGGCGGCCTGCTGGCTCACGCCGATCCGCTCGCCGAGCTCGCGCGACGTCAGGACGAGCGGAGTGTGGTCGGCCCCGCCGTGCGCAAGGAGCTTGAGGACCGCTAGGAGCTCGCCCTTCAGCCGGGGCGAGCCGGCGCCGGAGGCCGACGTTCGGTCCGGCACGTTCAGCGGGACTTCGAGCGCGCACCGGCCGGCGCGTGCACCGCCACGACGTTCGACCCGCGTACGACGATCCGCCCGAGGTGCCGGCTCGCCTCGGCCGACGTTTCGGTCCCTTCGTCGAGGACGAGGTTCATGTGCTCGTCCAGGCCCAGCAGTTTCCCTTCGAGCAGCCGCCCGTCCTTGAGCACGAGCGTGACCTTCTGGTCGGTCATCCGCTCGGCGACGGCGAGGGGATTCTCGGGCATCGGGCGCGCGACCGGCGGGGGGACTATAGATTTTGCCCGGCGGGCGGGGCTCGGCCCGCCGTCTCCCGCGGCGTCACCGCTATCCCCCGCGGTCGGTCGACGCCGCGCATGACGCCGCCGGACCGATCCGCGGGGCTGGAAGGGGTCGTGGCCGGTCGCTCGGCGATCACCTGGGTCGGAGGGGAGACCAGCGATCTCGTCTACCGGGGCTTTGACGCCCGCGCGCTGGCCCCGAGCGTCCCGTACGAGTCGGTCGCCCACCTCCTCCTGCTGGGCGAGCCGCCCGCCTCCGACCCCTCCCCCGTCCTGACCGAGGCGCTGCGAAGCGCCCGCCAGGTCCCCGGACCGATCCGCTCCGCCGCGGGCGCCCTGGACCCAGCCCTCGCCCCCCTCGAAGCGCTCCGCACCCTCCTCTCGCTGCTCGGCGACGGCACGTGGGGGTATCCGCCCCGGCTCGAGGAAGGGTACCGCCTCATCGCCCAGAGCCCGGTCCTCCTGGCCCGCCACGTGCGCCGGTCGCGAGGGCTGGCCCCGGTCGCCCCGCGCGACGACCTGGGTCACGTCGCGAACTATCTGTGGATGCTCACCGGCGAAGCGCCGACGCCCGCGCGCGTGCGGGCGCTCGAAGCGTACTTTGACCTGCTCGCCGACCACGGGATGAACGCGTCGACGTTCGTGCTCCGGATCGCGATCTCGACGAACTCCGATCTCGCCAGCGCGGCGACCGCGGCGCTGGCGACGCTGAAGGGCCCGCTGCACGGCGGGGCCCCGAGCCGCGTCGTGGAGATGCTCGACGGGATCGGAACGCCGGAGAACGCCGAACCGTGGATCCGCGACCGGCTCGCCCGCCGCGAGCTGCTGTTCGGGTTCGGCCACCGCGCCTACAAGTCCGAGGACCCGCGCGGGCTCACGCTGCACGAGGTCGCGCGACGCGTCGCCGCCCCCGAGCGGCTTCGCCTGGCCGAGACGGTGGAGCGGGCCGGCCTCGCCGCGCTCCGCGCCGCCCATCCGGGCGCGCGGATCTTCGCCAACGTCGAGTTCTACAGCGCGGTCGTCCTGGAAGCGATCGGCCTGCCGCCGGAGATGTTCACCCCGACGTTCGCGCTCGCCCGGACGGCCGGATGGACCGCCCACGCGCTCGAACAGGCGAGCGACAACCGGCTGATCCGGCCGGACGTCGACTACGTGGGGCCCCCGAAGGGGCTCCGGTGGCCCCGCCCGGGGCCGTCGGCGTAGCGGGCGCCGCGCGACGCCCGCCTACGACGAGCCCTTCTCGCCGTCGTCGTGGACGACCTTGAAGTCGGCGTCCACGGGCCCGCCGCCGCTCCCCGAGCCGGTCGGCGGAGCCGAGCCGGGCTCGGACGGCGGCGTCCCTTCGTCCGGCGCCCCGGTCGGGGGCTTGTACAGCTTGGCGGCGACGGCGTGGAGCGCCTTCGTCAGGTC
>JASHXN010000123.1 GCA_030043505.1 Thermoplasmata archaeon | reverse complement strand
CGCCGCCCGACCGCTGCTGCGCCGGCTCGCCGACGCCGGGGCTCCGGATACTTTCCTCCTGGGGAGGGTCGAACCCGGTCGAGGGGTCGAACTGCCCGGTCCGGGGATCCGCTTTACGTCGTACGCGTGAGCGGCCGCTCCGGCCGCGGAAACGCCTTATCGAACGGGGCGGCCCCGGCCTCGTGCAACCGCAGTTCCGGAACCGACTGTTCGCCGCCGGCTTGGCGGTCGTCGCTGCGTTCCTCTGGGCGACGTACTACTCGTTCGTCCTCGCCGTCGAGCATCGCACGACCCCGTCGGCGATCCTGTTCTACCCGTTCCTCTCGGGGGGCGTCGCCTACGCCGGCTGGGCGGTCCTGCACCGACAGGGCACGGCGCTGGTCCGCAAGTTCCTGCGCCCGGCGGCGTACCTACGGCTCGCGTTGCTGTTCGTCACGCAGGTGCTCGTGCTCGGGGCGACGTACTTCGCCGGGCCGGTCGACGCGTCGCTCTTCTCGCTGCTCGGCGACGTCGTCGCCACCCCCCTGGTGGTCGCGCTCCTCTACGCGTCGGAGCGCCGGGAGCTCCGCGCCCCGGTCTTCGGCGTGGGACTCGTCCTCAGCGCCGCGGGCGGGACGCTGGCGATCGCCGGAGGGCAGCGGTTCGCCGGCGTGCACGACCTGGGCTGGGTCGTCGCGTTCACGCTGCCGTTGACGGTCGCGTTCTACTTTCTGCTCTCGGCCCGCTCCGGCGAGAGCGACCCCGTCCCGGTCGTGGTCGGCCAGGTGACGGTCGCCGCCGCCGTCGTCGCGCTCGCCGTCGCCCCGCTCGTCCCGGGAGGCCTGCGCGGGATCGTCGCGATCGGCACCGTCCCGCTCCTCCTGATGCTCGTCAACGGCACGCTGACGTTCTTCCTCGCCCCGCTCTGCTACTTCGAGGCGATCCGGCGCGCCGGCTTCGCGCTGCCTCCGCTCCTGATGACCGGGATCCCGGTGTTCACGCTGCTGCTCTCGGCGACGATCCTCGGGGTCGCCCCCGCTCCGCTCGCCCTGGTCGGGGTCCCGATCGCGGTCGTCGGCGGGGTGCTGGCCCTCAGCTCGGGCGGCGGAGCCGGCGCGAGCGCTACTGCCAGTCCGTGAGGCTCCGGTTCGCCGTCCGTCGCTTGGCCGCCGCGCCCAGGCTGCCGACCGGGGAATCGAGGCCCGCCGCCGGGGCGTCCGACGGACCGGGGGCGGGCTCCTCGCCGCCGAGCCGCTGCTGGTGGCTCCCCCGCAGGAGCGAGGTCGCGTCCCAGCCGAACACCTCCGTGACCCGGGCGAGCGTCTGCGCGACCCGCTCGGCGTAGTACTCCCAGTCGGGCTCCTTCTCGAACTTCCGCCCCTCGACCCACGGCTCGACCGCCTGCGGGCTCTGGTGCGAATCGGTGACGATCCAGGCGACGCGCATCCCGGGGATCACGTCGTACCCCTCGGAGCGGAGCTGGCGGAACACCCGGAGGAACGGCAGCGCGTCGCGGGTGGAGGCGTTGTACTCCCCCTCGCCGCGCACGGAGCGGGCGATGACGAGCCGCTCGACGGGGACCTCGCGGTGCCGGACCGCCTGCACGAGCTCGCGCGAGGAGCGGACGGCGCCGTCGGTGTCTCCTTTGAGGACCAGGTCGAACACCTGGAGCAACGCTTCCGACTGGAAGTCGAACGCGTCCGAGCGGCGCGTCTCGTAGCCGCGGACGACCCGCTCCTCCCGGGGCCACACCTGGCGGCCGACGTACCGCTTCTTGGCGCCGTGGAAGAAGAACGTCTCGTACACCGACTGGAACTCGAACGTCGCGCCGGCGGCGGTGAACCGCCGGGCGACCCCCTCGCCGAACTCGCGCGCCCCCTCCAGAGAGGCGACCGGCGACCGCACGAACACCGAGTCGGTGTCCGAGTAGATCACGTCCGAGCCGTCGGCCTCCAGCTCCCGGATGATCGTGGTGATCGCCTCGCGCGCGAACGCGGTGATCGCCGCGCCGATCTCCTTGTTCGTGAACCGGTAGAAGCTGGAGGCGAGGACCCCGTAGAACGAGTTCATCAGGACCTTCACCGCGTTCTGCAGGCCGTCGTAGTACTCCCGCAGCTCCGGCGTCGCCGCGGCGCGGGACTCCCGACGGAACCGGTCCCGGTCGGCGAGCAGCTCGGTCAGGATCTCCGGGATGATCCCGCGCCGGACCTCCGGGGCGAGGAACCGCGCCCCGCCCGGCGCCCGGACGGTGCCGTCCGGGGAGAGGGTCGTGAAGCAGAGGTTCCGCGCGACGATGATCGACGGGTACATCGCCTTGAAATCGAGGACGACGACCCAGCTGTACAGCCCCGGTCGGATCGCGTGGACGTACCCGCCCTCGATCGCGCTGTCGCCGGTGCGCGGGTGGTTGGGGGGGACCCCGACGCCGCGCGCGTCGGCCCGCGGGATGAGGATCGCGTCGATGAACTGGGAGGTACGGCCGTTCAGCCCCTCCTCGAGCGGCATCCGGGCGACCGTGGCGAGGTCGGTCGCCTTCTCCAGCGCCCGCACCTTGGCGAGGATCCGCAACGCGAGGTCGGCGTCGTGCTCGCAGTACTCCATCACCCGCTGCGGGTCGCGGAGCCACTCTTCCGTGATGTTGCGCCGGTCGACGTCGAGCTTGGAGTCGTTCAGGTACGTCCGGGCGACGTACTGCAGCGACTCCTGCTTCGGGCGGAGCTCCCGGCGCGCCGACCACCACGCGTCCGCGACGACCCGCCCGGTCACCTTCCAGAGCCGGTCCCCGAACTCCTCCGCCTCGGAGCGTTCCCGGCCCAGCACGAGCGGGCCCAGGCCGAGCGCCTTCGCGCGCTCGGCAAGGAGCGGGAAGTCGTAGCCGCCGATGTTGTAGCCGGTGATGATGTCCGGGTCCTCCTCGGCGAGGACTCGGAGGAAGTCGGTGAGGATCGCCTTCTCGTCGGGGCCGTGCAGGCGGAACGTCGCGCGAGGCCGCCCACCCCCCTCGACGACGCCGCAGATCGTGTAGATCGTCCGCTCCCGGATCGCGTTCTCGATGTCGAAGGACAGGGTCCGCAGCGTCGGGCGGAACGGCTCGGACCGCTCGATGTCGTGGCCGTCGCCGGTGACCACGCGCACGACCCGGGGAACGGTGTAGCGCGCCCGGACCGCCTCCGGCTCCTCCTCCGCCTCGAAGCGGACGCACAGCCCCAGGCCCTTGTCGTAGAGGAACCGGTGGACGAACGGGATGTCGCAGGAGAGGACGCGTGCCTCCGTCCCGGCCCCCTGGTAGCTCTTGCGGTACTCCGGGACCCGCCAGGGGCGATGGAGCGTGACCCGCACCGCCGTCCGGGTCCGCCCTTCGTGGAAGATCGACTCCGGCTCGACCGCGACGATCTCGGGGTCCTCCTTCAGCCGGGTCCGCTCCTCGTCGGTGGGCTCGAGCAGCACGAAGTACGGGCGGAAGCCGTAGTACCGCGCGACGACCGCTTCCCCGTCGCGCGACCGGCCGAACAGTTCGAGGACGACCCCGTCGTCGACGGCCTGGTAGGCGCCGTCCAGCAGGAACAGCTCGACCGCGCTCACGACGGTTCGAGGCGCGGGTGCGTCATAGGGTTGCTGACGGCGCCCGCCCGAGCCAGGACCCGAGCGCGCGCAGGTCGCGCTCCCAGCGCTCGCGCAGCCGACGCGAGCGCAG
>JASHXN010000122.1 GCA_030043505.1 Thermoplasmata archaeon | reverse complement strand
TCCACCGGTCCATGCTCCGCCAGATGGCGGGGCTGTTCCGCGGCTTCAGCGATGCCGAGCTCGAGACGCTTGCCGGGATGCTTCGCCGCATCGGCGACGACCCGAAGCTCCAGATTTCGCCCAGCCCGAACCTGGGTCCCTGGCTGCCGAAGCTCATGCCGGTCGGCCCGGGGCTGCCGCGCGTCGTACGCCGCCAGGAGAGCCACCCGCGCGCCCGCCGGAAACGCGTCGGCTCTCGGACCTCCGCCCCGCCGTGACCCGGCCGAGCGGCATCGAACCCCCCAAAAGCTATTCCCGCGAGGCACCGGTCACCGGCACAGGGAGACGACGATGGACTGGGGGATGCGCAACCGGCTGAGCCGGATGTTCCGGCCGGCCAGCGGCAACTCGGTGATGCTCGCGGTCGACCACGGCTACTTCATGGGGCCGACGCGACGGCTCGAGGACGTCGGCGCGACGATCCGTCCGCTCCTGCCGCACGCGGACGCCCTCGCCCTGACGCGAGGGGTGCTGCGTTCGAGCGTTCCCCCGGAGACGTCCACGCCGATCATCCTGAGGGTGTCGGGTGGGGCGACGATCCTGCAGGAAGACCTCTCCCACGAAGCGATCACGACCGCGATCGGCGACGCGGCCCGGCTCAACGTGAGCGCGGTCGCCTTGTCGGTGTTCGTCGGCGCGCCGCACGAGCACGACAGCCTTGTCAACCTCGCGAAACTGGTCGACGATGGCGAGCACGCCGGCATCCCGGTCCTCGCGATCACCGCCGTCGGGAAGGAACTCGAGAAGCGGGACGCGCGCTACCTGGCGCTTGCCTGCCGCGTCTCGGCCGAGATCGGGGCGCACGTGGTGAAGACGTACTACTGCGACGGCTTCTCGAAGGTCGTCGAGGGGTGCCCGGTGCCGCTGGTCGTCGCGGGCGGGCCGAAGCTCGACAGCGACCGGGCGGCGCTCGAGCTGGCCCACGGAGCGATCGCCGACGGAGCGCACGGGATCGACATGGGCCGCAACATCTGGCAGTCGGACCACCCGGTGGCAATGCTGCGAGCGTTGCGAGCGATCGTCCATGAGAAGGCCACGGTCCGCGAGGCGCTGGACGTGCTGGACGGGGAGAAGGCACGGCCCTCGCCGGCCGCCCCTGCGGCGTCGACCGCCTAACGGGCGCCCGGTTCGCCGGGATAACGGTCATATCCCGCACGTCGCTGGGCGCGCCCGCGCGGGGATTGCCAAGCTTGGCCAAAGGCGCCAGATTCAGGGTCTGGTCCCGTAGGGGTTCGTGGGTTCAAATCCCTCTCCCCGCACCACCTTCGGGGTTCGTGCCCCGGTAGGGCGCAGCGGGCGATGGCCGCTCGGCTCGTAGACCCCACGTGCCCGGGAGCCGCGTTGAGCGGTCATCTACCCGCCCCGGCTGCTCCCCCGCGGCGAGGACGATGGCCGACTCGAGCTCCACCGCTCCGCCCCCGGCGGGACCGCGCTACACGCCGCTCGACCTCGGGCTGTTGGTGCTGCTCGGCATCGTCTGGGGAGTCGCCTACATCTTCATCCGGCAGGGGATCCTACTGGGTGCGACACCGCTCCTGTACGCCGCGGTCCGGTACGCCCTCTCCGCCGCGGCCTTCGCGGCGGTCGCGCTGGTCCGGCGGGAACCCGGTCCGACGCGGCGCGCTCTCACCATCTCCGCCGTGGTGGGGGGCCTTCTGATCATCGGTCTCTACGGGGGGTTCCTCTACTGGGGCGAGCAGTACACGTCCGGCGGGTACGCCTCGGTGCTCTCGACGACGACCCCGATCATGACCGTCTCCCTCGCCTACGCCCTCCTCCCGGGAGAGCGGCTCGGGACCCTGTCACTCCTCGGGATCGCGGTCGGGTTCGTCGGCGCCGTGGTTCTCGTGCTTCCGTCCCTCCTCTCGGGGCCGGCCGGTAGCGGCTTCGGGCCGCTGTTCGTCATCGGGGCGTTCGTGAGCGCCGCCGTCGGCCAGATCCTGCTGCGTCGGTTTGGCGGCGGTCGCCAGGGGCTCTGGCAGATCGGTGCGCAGTTCGCGGTAGCGGCCACCCTTCTCGGCGGCGCCGCGGCCGTCCTGCCGACGCGCGAGGCGCTGCCGCTCACCGCCGGGGTCCTCGGGGACCTCGCCGCGCTCGTGGTCCTATCGTCCGTCGTCGGGTACTTCACCTACTTCGCCCTCCACCACCGCGTCGGGCCCGTGCGGGCGAACGCCGTCACCTACCTGATCCCGCTCGTCGGCGTCGGGGTCGGGTCCGGATTCTACGGCGAGCCGGTGACATCGTGGGAGATCGCCGGGTTCCTGATCGTCCTGGTCGGAATGACGCTCATTGTCCAGGAGGCACGGCGGCGCGCGGCCCCGACCTAGCGATGCCGGGCCGCGTGGGGTCAACTTCGTTCCACCGCCGCCTCATCTCCGACCGGGCCCACGGTGTTCTGAGGCCCGCATGTCGCCCGCTGCCTCCACCCCGAACCTACCCCCCGCCGTCGCCGGGCGAGCGTTCCTGAGGGACGGCAGCGAGGTCTGGGTCCGGCCCGTCCAACCGGCGGATCGAGAGCTCGTCCAGCGGTTCGTCCAGAACGTCTCGCTCGATGCGCTGGAGGAGCGCTACTTCGCCGCGATCCGTCCGTCGGCCGCCGGCGAGGCGATCATCGCCCCGGCAGGACCGGACGACCGGCTCTGCCTGGTCGTCCTCGCCGACCGGTCGGGGTACGTCTCGGTCCTGGGCGTCGGCGAATACGTACGTTCCCCGCCGCGGGGCCCGCTCGCGGAGGTCGCCTTCCTCGTCGCCGAGCCGTTCCGGGGCCTCGGCATCGCGAGCCTGCTCCTCGCCCGTCTTTCCCGCGCGGCCCCCGCCTTCGGCATCCGTCGGTTCGTCGCCCGCGTGCGTCGGGCGAATCCCGAGATGCTCGAGGTGTTCCGCGCCAGCGGCCTCCCGTTCACCGAAGGAC
>JASHXN010000121.1 GCA_030043505.1 Thermoplasmata archaeon | reverse complement strand
GACGACCATCGCTACGGGACCCTCCGCCCGACCGCGAGGAACCCGGTATGCCCGAGCATCTCGAAGTCCGGACGCGTGCCGCCGTCCCCGACATGGATGGGGCGTTCGAGGAGCTCCAGCGCGCGGACCTGGTCGAAGCCGTGCGTCCGAAGTTCCCGTACGGTGCGCTCCAATTGATTGTACGTCGGCGTGTACGTGGCGACGTACCCTCCGGGCGCCAGCGCCCCCTTCGCCGAGCCGAGCACGACCCAGGGTTCCGGCAGGTCGAGCACCACGCTCGTCAGATCGGCCCCCCCGATCCCGGCCGACGCGACATCCCGCAAGAGGAAGGTCACCCGCGACCCGAACCCCGCCCGCTCGACGTTCCGTCGGGCGGCGGTGAGGAACTCGTCCCGCCGGTCGTAACTGTCGACATGGCCGGCCGGCCCGACCAGGGAGGCGAGCACGACCGTGAGGGCCCCGGAGCCGGCGCCGGCTTCTGCGACGTGCGCCCCCGGACCGACGCCGGCGAGGTACGCCAGGTGGAACGCGTCCTTCGGGGTCACGATCTGGGGCCCCCGCTCGATCGACCCGAGCAGGTCGGCCAACGACGGCCGGACGACCGCGTACCGACGGCCGAGCCATTCGAGCTCGCCCCCCGGCGCCCGCCCGATCTGCTCGGAGAGGTCGAGGACGGCCTGCCCCCGGACGGGTTGCGGCCCGCGCGCCAGGCGGACCAACGTGGCGGGTTCACCGGCGCGGAGCACCGCGACCAGCTCCCCCTCGGCCCACACGTCGCTCATCGGTTTTCGCGCGCGTCTCCCGAGGGCTCCGAAGCTCGTGAGAACCGGGTGGGGCGCTTAGCTTCTCGTGGGCCCCCGGCCGAGAGCGGCCCCGGGGGTGGCGCCTACGGGTCGGGCTTATAGTGAGGACCCGTGTCGGGGCCGCCCGGAGGGGACGCCGACGCATCCGGGGCGCCTTCGGCGGCACCCGGCGCGGTCCCGCCTCCCGGGGAGTACGAGCGCCGACCTCACGCGGGCATAGTGTAGTCTGGTTATCACATAGGCTTGCCAAGCCTATAACCCGGGTTCAAATCCCGGTGCCCGCATCCGGCGCGCGGTCGCTCGTAGCCCCGGGAGCCGGACGGACCCGAAGCGCCTCCCCGCGGGTTCCGTTCCGGAGTTTCCCGCTCCCTCCGGTCGACAAGTGAACCGGCAGGGAACGACGGAACGTGAACTCCGCGCAACCGGTCGCCGAGGCGACCGACCTCGGCTACGCCTACCGTCCCGGCGTCTTCGCGGTCCGCCATCTGTCGTTCCAGCTCCACCGGGGAGAGGTCTTCGGGCTCCTCGGCCGGAACGGCGCCGGTAAGACGACGACCGTCCGCCTCCTCACGACGTTGCTGCCCCCCACCGAAGGCGGCGGGAGCCTCTTCGGCACCCCCCTCCGCCGGTGCGGTCGCGCGGAGCGGGGGCGCCTCGGCGTCGTGCTCCAGGCCGAGTCGCTCGACTTCGTGAGCGTCGAGCAGAACCTGAAGCTGTACGCGTTCCTCTGGGGCGTTCCGCGCGAAGTGGCGGCGGCCCGCACCGAAGAGATGCTCGAGTTGTTCGAGCTCGGCCGGATGCGCGGCCGCAAACCGTGGGCGCTGTCGGGCGGGGAGCGGCGCCGCTTCCAGGTCGCCCGGGAGCTGATGCACGAGATGGAGCTGCTGTTCCTGGACGAGCCGACGGTCGGGCTCGACGCGCTCACCCGGACCCGCATCCTCGACTACCTGGCGCAGCGGGCCCGTCGCGGGCTCACGATCGTCTTCACCACCCACCTGCTCCACGAGGCCGACCGCCTCTGCGACCGGGTCGGCGTGATGGCCGGGGGCCGGATCGCCACCCTCGGGACGCCGGAGGAGCTGAAGCGGCAGTACGCCGGCGCGCGCGCGGTGGAGGTGGAGTTCGACCGCGCCCTCGCGCCGGCGGAGACGGCCGAGCTGGAACGCACGCTCCGCGAGAAAGGGGAGGAGTTCGTCCGGGAACCGACCTCGGGGGACCGGCTCGTCTTCCGGGCGCGCAACCCGGAGGACCTCGTCGCCGAGCTCGCGCGCTGGGCGGAACGGGCCGGCCGGCACCTCGAGCGGATCTCCGTCCAGGAGACGACGCTCGAGGACGCGTTCGTCTCCCTCGTCACCGAGCCGGCCGGGCCTGCGGCCCTGGAGGGGGCGGAGCCGTGACGCTCCTGCCGCCGGTCCTCCGGCTCGTCGTCCGGAACTTCCGGGCGAGCCTCGACCCGATCACGCTGCTGGTGATGTTCGGGCAGCCGGCGTTCCTCATCGTGATCCTCGGAACGATGTTCAACCAGATCGTGCCGTCGACCGGCACGACGGGCAACTACGTCGATTTCCTCGTCCCCGGCATGATCGCCTCCCAGATGATCACCGGGGCGGTCCTGGCCGGACGGATCTTCTGGCTCGACCGGCGCTGGTCGATGGTCGAGCAGCTGTTCTGCGGACCGTTCCTTCGGGCGGAGTACCTCGCTGCCCTGTTGCTCACGACGCTCCTCTTCGCCCTCGTGGGCGTCGGCCTCATGGCGCTCATCGCGCTCCCGCTCGCCGGCCTCCCGGTGCTCAGCGGCTTCGAGCTGATCGCGATCCTGGGGACGATCGCGCTGGGCGCCACGTGCTTCGGCGGGCTGCTGATCGCGATCGGCGGGCAAATCCGCTCGGCGAACCTCTACTTCACGATCCAGTCGCTGCTCCAGTACTTCCTCGTGTTC
>JASHXN010000120.1 GCA_030043505.1 Thermoplasmata archaeon | reverse complement strand
CCGGCGGCTGGGGAATACCTACGTAAGCCGTAGTAGGTCTTATCGCCCATACCTACGTAAGCTGTAGTAGGTTATCCCGCGGGCCCGACGGCGCGTCAACCTACGTGACTTGTAGTAGGTAGACAGCGGATCGGTTCGGTGAGCTACGTAAGTTGTAGTAGGTTAGGGCGGCTCACGAGGGGAAGGGACGGGGTGCGGGGTTCAGCGGCCCTTCGCCGCGGGGACGGCGTCGAGGGTGCGTTGTCCCCCGGGGCGGGGACCCTCCGCCGACCGGGAACGCAGCGGCCAGGCTCCCTCGTGGTCTAGCAGCCAGCGCTTGCGCCAAAGGCCTAGCCCGAACCCCTGCATGTGCCCCCCCTGGCCGACGACGCGGTGGCAGGGGATGGCGATCGGGATCGGGTTGCGGGACATCGAGCCGCCGACCGCCCGCGCCGCGCCGGCGTAGCCGGCCCGTCGGGCGAGCTCCCCGTAGGTGACGGTCTGGCCGGCCGGGACCTTGCGGAGGACGTCCCAGACGGTGCGGTCGAACTGCGAGAACGACTCGGGGGCGACCTCGAACGCGAGGGGCGCGTGGCCGTCCCGGAAGTACTCGCGGAGGAGGGCGGGCGGCGTGCCGGCGCGGAACGGCGGCTTCCGCCGCACCGCGCCGGCGGGGAGCACCTTCTGCGGATGGCCGGGTTCGAGCAGATCGATGAGGCGCACGACCGGGCCCTCGTAGGCGAGCCGGAACAGGCCGATCGGGCTCGGAAGGTCCGAGACCTCGATCGTCGACGCCATAGCGCGGGACGGGCGTCGGGCCCTTATCTCGGTTTCAATCTCGAGCCCCGCTCTCGACCCCGTCCGCGGTGATGCGGAAGTCGGCGGAGCCGAGCGGCCGCGACCGGTGCTTGACGAGCACGGCGGTCCGGCGGGCCCCTTCGTGACGGTCGAGCCGGACGATCGTCTTGGCGGCGTGGTTCAGGAACGAGCCGCCGAGCGCTTCGAGCGAACCGTCCCGCTGGTTGCGCCAGACCTGGTTCGTCAGCACGGCCGCGATCCCCTGCGCCCGCGCCGTCGCGACCAGCTCCGCCACCTGGAAGGCGAGCGCCTCCCGGGCGTCGTCCTCGTCCGGGCCGGCGAGCGACAGCCGATAGAAGTTCGTCGCCGAGTCGAGGACCAGGAGGCCGACCGGGCGCTCGTCGTCGCGCGCGAGCGCGCAGGCGGCGGTGACGGCACGGCTCTGCTCCTCCAGGTCCTTGGGGGCGGAGAGGAGGAGGTGTTCGAGGACGGTCCGGGGCGCGGGGCCCGAGACCGCCTGCAGCCGCTCCAGGCTGAGCCCTTCGGTGTCGACGTACAGGACCCAGCGGGCGTCCCGGGCGACGCGGGCGGCGAGCTGGAGGCAGAGGACGGTCTTGCCGCTCCCGCCCTCGCCGTACAGCTCGGTGACGCCGTCGGTCTCCAGCCCTCCGCCGAGGAGCCGGTCCAGCGAGGCGACGCCGGTCGGGAGCCGCTCCGCGCCCATCGGACGCCGGAGGGCGCGCGGCCCTTTAGGTCGCTCCGCGGGCTCAGCGGACCGGATACGGGCGGTTCAGCTCCGGGAGCACGACCGGGACGCCGGCCCGCTCGAACGCCTCCGGCTGCTCGGTGTGGATCGGGAAGACCGCCTTCGCGCCAACGCTGTCGATGATCCGGTCGAGCTCCGGGCCGGAGGCGTGTCCGCTCGCGTGCATCTGGTGGAAGCGGAGGCCGAAGTGCTCGAGCCAGTTGTGCAGCACGTGGTCGTCGACGTCGTCCTCGCTGAACGGCTCGCTCATCGAGTGGACGAACGGGCTCCCGGCGGGGGGCCGGAGGTCGATCATCTCCGGAAAGTGGGCGAAGTCGAGCGCGAGCAGGTAGCGCGGGCCGCGCGCGCGCACGTCCGCCGCGGTGAGCGCGCCGTCCAGGAGCGGCTCCTCCCAGCGGAAGAGCCGCTTCTTCTTCCGGGCGTACACCTCGATCCCCGCGCTCGCGCCCGGGACCGGGACGGCGCCGGCCGGGTAGAGCGGGGCGACGGAGGCGAGGAGAAACGCCGTCTTCGGCGACACGAGCAGGGTGCGGCCCGCGGCGACGGCGGCGGCGTGGAGCGTCCGGAGCCGGTCGACGTCCCGCGGGTAGGTGCAGCCGAGGGCCATCGTCGCGCAGCCGTCGAGCACCGCGTCGACCCCGTCGCGCACTCCCTCCTCGGTGAAGTTCTTCCGCCGGTCCGAGCCCGCCCGCGTCCCCTCGGTGAGGAGCATCCGCGGGTCCTCCCGCGCCGCCGCGGCGAAGAAGTCGTGCGTCTGCTGCGCCCGGGGTCCGTGGTGCCGGAAATCCCCGGTGTAGACGACCGTCCCCTCCGACGTGCGGACGAGGAAGCCGTAGGCGAACGGGACCGAGTGGTCGACCGGGAACGGGACGACCTCGATCCGTCCCACCCGCACCGGCGCGCGGTCCGCGAAGACGTTCCAGCGGTGCTCGCCGTACTTCATCGCCGGACTGGACGTCTGGATCGTGTCGAGGAGCTTCTTCGTCCCCTCGCCGACGTGCACCGGGATCTCGGGGTCGACCAGGTTCAGGTGCCCGGCGTGGTCCATGTGCGCGTGGCTGACGAAGACGGCGTGCACCTCCGGCGGCTTCCAGGGGATCTCCGAGTCCTGCAGCGCCTCGCGGGAGTAGAACCCCTCCAGCCGGGGGAGCAGGTCGAACTCGAGGAGGTCCTGCACGGGACTGGCGGAGCGGGGCTGCAGGAAGTCGACGTAGTACTCCTCGCGGCGCGGCGAGAACGACGGCCCGAAGTCGAACAGCACCCGGTCGGGCCCGTCCTCGACGAGGATCTTGTTCCCGCCGATCTCGCGGACCCCTCCCAGGAACGTGACGGTCGGCGCCCGCACGGCGGCCCCACGGGCCGCGCCGCTAAGACGGTGCGGCTCGACCGGGATCACTCGGGGCGCGGGCGACGCCGGCGGGGCCGGTCGTCGTCGTCCCCGTCGTCGCGGTCGCGCCGGGCGTAGCCGCCGCCCCCTCCGCGTCGGTCGTAGCGGGGGGGACCGCGGCCTTCGCGCGGCCTCCAGCCCCCGGAACGTCCGCCGCCGCCGCGTCCGAAGCCGCGGCCGCCGTCGCG
>JASHXN010000119.1 GCA_030043505.1 Thermoplasmata archaeon | reverse complement strand
GCCGAGTTCGAGCGGATCCGCCGCTACTTCGTCCGGGAACGCCGCGAACCGACCGACGTCGAGCTCGCGGGCCTCGCCCAGAGTTGGAGCGAGCATTGCAGCTACAAGAGCTCGCGAGCGTTCTTGCGCGCCGGCTTCCGGGGCCTGCGGTCCGACCCTCGCGTGCTCGGTACGGGGGACGCGGGTGTCATGCGATTCCCCGGCGGGTCCGCGTACGCCCTCCGCATCGAGTCGCACAACCACCCTTCGGCCGTCGAGCCGTACGGCGGTGCCGCGACGGGGATCGGCGGGATCCTGCGCGACGTGCTGGCCGTCGGGGCGGCCCCGATCGCGCTCGTCGACCCGCTCTGCTTCGGCCCTCTCGACCTGCCGGCGTCCGAGGTGCCGGCGGGCGTGCACGCGCCCCGGTTCATCGCGAGCGGCGTCGTCGCGGGGATCCGGGATTACGGCAACCGGGTCGGCGTGCCGACGGTCGGGGGGCTCGTCGCGTTCGACCGCGCGTTCGTCGTGAACCCTCTCGTCAACGTCGGGTGCGTCGGCTGGCTCCCGGGCGGGCGACCCGTGCCGAACCGCGCCGGGACGATCGGCGACCGACTCCTCCTCGCCGGCGGCCGCACCGGCCGCGACGGGATCGGGGGCGTGGCGTTCGCCTCGCGGGAACTGGACGAGGAGAGCGGCACCGCCGCGCGGGGCGCGGTCCAGCTGGGCAATCCGATCCTCAAGGAGCCGCTGATCCGCGCTTCGCTGGAGGCGTACGCCGCGGGCCTGGTCCGCGGCGTCAAGGACCTGGGCGGCGGCGGCCTCGCCAGCGCCTCCGGCGAACTCGTCCACGCCGCGGGCCTCGGCTCGCGCCTGGACCTCGACCGGGTCCCGCTCCGCGACGCGAGCCTGGTGCCGTGGGAGGTGTGGATCTCCGAGTCCCAGGAACGGATGCTGCTGGACGTGCGACCGAAGGACCTCGCACGCGTGCGAGAGATCTTCGACCGGCGCGACGTCGAGCTCACGGAGATCGGCGAGGTGGTCGCCGGTCCGTTCGAGACGATCCTCTGGCACGGCGCCCCCGCGGCGCGGTTGCGGCTGGCGTTCCGCGTGGAGCCGACGCCCGCCCGCCGCCCGCGACGGAAGCGGGCGCGCGCTCGGCACGCGACGCCGAACGTCCCGGACGTCGGGCTCGGGAGCACGATCGAGGAACTGCTCCTCGCCCCGGACACCGTTTCGCGCGAGCCGGTGATCCGCGTCTACGACCACGAGGTGACCGGACGGGTCGTCGTCAAACCGCTCCACGGGCGCGTCGCCTCCCCGTCGCACGGCGACGCTGCCGTCCTTCGGCCGCGGCCGGATCGTGCCGAGGGTCTCGCGGTCACGACGGCCGCGCACCCGTGGGCGTGCCGCGACGATCCGTACCGCGGGGCGGTCGCGGTCGTGGAGGAGGCGGCGCGGAACCTCTACGCCGTCGGGGCGAAACCGGACGCGATCTCCGACTGCCTGAACTTCGGCTCGCCCGAGAGCCCGCAGGTCCTCGACGACCTCGCGGAGGTCACGCGCGGACTCGGCGCCGCGGCGCGCAGCCTCGGGTTCGCCGTCCCTTCCGGGAACGTCAGCCTCTACAACGGGGGCCTTGGGCACGAGATCCCTCCGACCCCGATCCTTCTCGCCACCGGGATCGTCCGCGACCTCGCCCACACCGCCACGTCCGACCTCAAGGCCCCCGGGGACCTGCTCTACCTGCTCGGTCCTTCGCGCCCCGAACTCGGAGGGTCGCTCTGGGCCCGCCGTCGGGGACTCGCCGGCCTACCGGTGGCGGCCGGAGATCCGGCCTCGCTCCGCCGGCTCGGCGAGCGGCTGCTCCGGACGCTTGCCCAGGGGACGGTCGTCGCGATCCACGACATCTCGGACGGAGGGCTGGGCGTCGCGCTCTCGGAGATGGGGTTCGGCGGGGCCCTCGGCTTCGACGTCGATCTCTGCGCCACCGGCCTGCCGGGCGCCGGGGCCGCGGCGGTCGCGGAGGAGGGCTCGAGGTTCGTGGTCGAGGTCCAGGAGCCTCAGCGGCGCCGGTTCGAGCGCGCGATGCAAGCCGCCCCCGCGCAACTGCTCGGCCACGTACGCCCGGACGGCGGGATCCTTCGTTGGGGGGAACGGGAGCTGGCCCGCCTCGACCTCGCGCAGCTGTATCCGCGCTGGCGCACGGCGCTCGCCCTTCCGTAGCGACCGTGACGGTCACCGCGCTCGTCTCGGGCGGCAAGGACTCCATCTACGCGGCGTACCTCGCGGAGACGCAGGGGTGGCCGGTCGACGAGCTCGTCACGCTCCGCCCGTGCGACCCGGCGTCGATGCTCTTCCACACCCCCAACCTGGACCTCGTCGCCCTGCAAGCCCGGGCGTGGGGGAAGCGCCACCGGACCGTCCCGGTCGAGGGCACGACGGAGCCGGACGAGCTCCGGGCGCTCGACGCCGCCCTCGCCGGTGCTACGGGGCCGGTGGTCGCGGGGGCGATCGGCTCGTCGTACCAGTGGTCGCGCCTCGTGCGGATCGCCGACCGGCACGACCGCCGGGTCTACGCCCCGCTCTGGCGGGTCGCGCCCGGGGTCGTCGTGCGCGAGGAGGTCGCGGCGGGGCTGGACATCCGTTTCGTCCACCTCTCGGCCGAGCCGCTCCCCCCCGACTGGATCGGCGAGCGCCTGACCCTCGGTCGGGTCGACGCGCTCGAGCAGCTCGCCCGCGACGTGCGGGCGGTCCACGTCGCCGGGGAGGGTGGGGAGTACGAGACGCTCGTCGTCGACGCGCCGTTCTTCTCCGCCCCGATCGCCCTCGACGGCGTGCGCACCGTCGTCGACCGGGCGACCGCGCGCCTTGTCGTCTCGAGCGCACACCTCAAAAGAGATGCCCGGGTCCGGCGGTCGAGCTCAGCCCTGTGAAGCGTCGCCCGGTGCCGCCCCGGCTCCAGTCGCTCTCGGCGGAGGCCCGGGAGGCGGCCACGAGGGCTCGCCGGGCCCTGGGGGACCGACGCGCCGGGCCGGACGTCGCGTGGATCGCCGCGCTCACCGGCGCGAACCG
>JASHXN010000118.1 GCA_030043505.1 Thermoplasmata archaeon | reverse complement strand
ATCTGCTCTTGCAACGCCGAGCCGACGACCACGCCGTCGACCCCGGAAGCGACCGCGGCGCGCGCGGTGTCGGCGTCCCGGACCCCGAATCCGAGCAGGATCGGCAGCTTAGGCACGCGACGATGGGCCGCGGCGACCAACGGCCGGAGGTCCGCGGTCGGGGAGACCGCGGTGCGGGTGCCGGTGGTGCCGAACCGCGAGACCAGGTACAGGAAGCCCGCGGAGCGCCGGGCGATCTCCGCGACGCGGGCGGGCGTCGCGGACGGGGCGGCGAGGAGCACAAGCGCGAGTCCGGAGCCTCGGGCAGCCCGGCGCCACGGCCCTGCCTCCTCCAGCGAGAGGTCCGGGACGATGAGGCCGGTCGCTCCGGCGGCGCGGAGCGCCCGGCAGCTCTCGTCGAGCCCCCGAACCCAGACCGGGTTCGCGTACGTCATCACCGCCGTTGGCAGCACGCTGCTGGCGAGACGAACCTGCTCGAGCAGGTCGCCCCACCGGGTTCCGTGGGCGAGGGCGCGATCGGCGGCGGCCTCCAGCGTCGGCCCGTCGGCGATCGGGTCGGAGAACGGGAACCCGAGCTCCACGGCGGTGGCGCCGGCGTCCGCCAGAGCGCGCAGCGTCGGCCCGAGCTGCGAGCGCCGCCCGCGGTCGACCATGACGTACGGGACGAGGGCTCGGTACCGGGCGCGTCGGCCGGCCCTAAGAGCGGCGGCGAGTGGCTGCACGCACCACCTCCAGGTCCTTGTCCCCGCGGCCGGACAACGTGACGACGACGTGCTGGCGCTTCGGGCGTCGCTTCGCCTCCTGGACGGCGGCGAAGATCGCGTGGGACGGCTCGAGCGCGGGAAGGATCCCCTCGTCCGCGGCGAGCCAGCCGAACGCGGCGACGGCTCCTTCGTCGTGGACGGCGGTGTAGCGGACCCTGCCCGAGTCGCGGAGGAAGGCGTGCTCCGGCCCGACCCCCGCGTAGTCGAGGCCGGCCGAGATGCTCTCCGTGTCGGCGACCTGGCCGTCCCGGTCCTCCAGCACGTACGAATAGGCGCCGTGGAGGATCCCCGGCCGGCCGAACGTCAGGGACGCCGCGCCGACCTTCGACCCCCGGGGCCCGCCGGCTTCGACGCCGAGCAGCTCGGTCCGCGTCCGGAGCAGCGGGTGGAACGTGCCGATCGCGTTCGAGCCGCCGCCGACGCACGCGACCGCCAGGTCCGGGGGGCCCCCGAACTCTCGGCGCGCGTCGCGCAGGATCTCCCGCCCGATCACGCTCTGGAGCTCGGCGACGATCGTCGGGAACGGATGCGGCCCGACCGCCGATCCGAGCAGGTAGTGCGTCGTGCGGACGTTGGCGATCCAGTCCCGGAGCGCCGCGTTGATCGCGTCCTTGAGCGTCTTGCGGCCGCTGGTGACCGGCACGACCTCCGCCCCGAGCAACTGCATCCGCTCGACGTTCGGTCGCTGGCGGGCGATGTCGGTCGCGCCCATGTACACGACCGTCTCGAGGCCCAGGGCCGCGCCGATCATCGCCGTCGCGACCCCGTGCTGGCCCGCTCCGGTCTCGGCGATCAGGCGCGGCTTGCCCATCCGGACCGCGAGCAGTCCCTGCCCGAGCGCGTTGTTGAACTTGTGCGCCCCGCCGTGGACGAGGTCTTCTCGCTTCAGCCAGATCTCCGCGCCGCGGGCGCGGGCGGTCAGTCGGCGCGCGAAGTAGAGGGGCGTGGGGCGGCCCGCGAGCGTGCGCGCCAGCCGCGCGTGTTCACGGCGGAACGCCGGGTCGGCCCGCGCGGAGCGCCACGACGCTTCGAGCTCCGTGAGCGCCGGTACGAGCGTTTCGGGGACGTACGCCCCGCCGTACGCACCGTACCGCCGCGGCACGGCTAGACCCCGCTTTTGTCGAACGCTTCGATGGCGGCGGCGAACGCGCGCATCTTCTCCGGATCCTTGACCCCCGGGGCGCGCTCGATCCCCGACGAGACGTCGACGCCCCACGGGCGCACGGTGCCGAGCGCCTCGCGCACGTTCTCCGGCGTCAGCCCGCCCGCCAGGACGAGCTTGCGGCCGGGATGCCGGTCGACCAGGCCCGCACAGACCTCCCAGTCCGGTCGGACGCCGCTGCCCCCCGGGAGCGGCTGGCCGGCCGAGTCCAGGTGGATCCTCGGATACTCCTCGGGCGGCGGCAGGGTGATCGGGGCGCCGCCCGCGCCCGGGGCCCCGACGGGGATCGAGGGGACCAGATGGTGGCGCTCGAGGTACTCCAGCCCGTCCGGGATCGCCCCGTACACCTGGATGCGGTCGACGCCCACCTCGTCGAACAGCTGGTGGATGAGCTCCACCGAGGGGGCCACCACGACCGCCCAGGCCTCGGCTTCGGACGGCAGCTTCTCGATCAGGGTCGCCGCCTCGGCGGGCGAGAGGGTCCGGGGCGAACCGGCGACGTTGATCACGAACCCGCCCGCGCCTCCCGGCGGGACGAGCGCGACGTCGTCCGCCGTCCGGAGCCCGCAGAACTTGACGAACGTGCTCACGCGCCCGCTCCCGCCCGTGGGCGACGCAAGGAGGCGAGGAACGGACGAGGGTCGGCGGCCCGGGCGACCGCCGAGCCGACCAGGAGGCCGTCGCACCCGTGATCCCAGAAGGCGCGGGCCTGCGTCGGGGCGTCGACGCCGCTCAGGCCGAGGAGCGGGCGGAACCCCCGTCCGCGCAACCCGTCGATCGTGGCGAACGCCGTCGGGCGGTCGAGGGCGAGGGTCCCCAGGTCGCGCGTGTTCACGCCGTACACGTCGGCGGCCACGCCGTCCACCTGAGATAATTCTGCCGGGGCGTGCAGTTCGAGCAGGACCTCGAGCCCCCGGCGGTGGGCCTCCTCGCTCAGGTCCTCGAGCGGTGCGTCCAGCAACCCTTCGGCCGCGAGCCGGGCGATGAGCAGGACCGCGGAAGCGCCGGTCCGTTCGGCGACCGCCAGCTGGTCGGGGGCGACGACGAACTCCTTGAACAGCACGGGCTTGGAAGTTCCGCGGACGAGTTCGGCGACCCGGGCGGGCGACCCGTCGAACCCGTGGGCGCTGGCGAGGCAGGAGAACCCCGTGACG
>JASHXN010000117.1 GCA_030043505.1 Thermoplasmata archaeon | reverse complement strand
TGTCGGTGTGCTTGCGCGCCGTTTCGAGCGGGCCGAGGACGACCGCCGCGGCGCCGTCCGAGAACGGCGCGCAGTCGAGCACGCCGAGGGGCTCGGCGATCGGCGGCGCGCCGACGACCTGCTCGACCGTGAGGCGGTTGCGGTAGTGCGCGTTCGGGTTCCTCGCCCCCATCTCGTGCGCGTGGACCGAGACGCGGGCGAGCTGCTCGCGGGTCGTGCCGTACTGGTGCATGTGCCGACGGGCCACCAGACCCCAGAGCGCGGGCAAGGTGGCGCCGAAGACGACCTCCCACTCGTGGTCGGCGGTCGAGGCGGTGATCTGGGTCGCGGTCGCGTCGGGGACGTCGGTCAGCTTCTCGGCCCCTCCGACGACCACGTAGTCGTACGCGCCGCTGGCGACCGCGAGGTACCCCTGGTGGAGCGCGAGCGCGCCGGAGGCGCCCCCGCCCTCGACCCGGACCGCCGGCAGGTGCCGGCCGGCGAGGCCGGCGTAGTCGGCGATTAGCGGGGCGATGTGCTCCTGGTCGATCAGCGTGCCGCTCGCCATGTTGCCCAGGAACAGCGCCCCGAGGTCGGCGGAGGAGAGCTTCGCGTCGACGAGCGCCTGCAGGCCGGCTTCGATCCCGATCTCCCGGAACGAACGGTCCCACAGTTCGCCGAAGCGCGTCTGGCCGACGCCCAGCACCGCGACGTCGCGCATCCGCTAGCTCTCCGCCATGTGGATCTTTCCTCGGAACTTCGCGTAGACGGCGTACGGGATCTCCACGCCGTTCTGCAGATAGTACTCGACCGGACGGCCGTGGTTGCGTTCGTAGCCGCCGAGCTCCTCGGTCGTCTCCAGGTCGAACGCGTCGGAGCCGGCACCGCTGCCGTAGCCGACCATGAGGATCCGTTCGTGCGGCTTCGCGTGGTCGAGGACGTTGGCGAGCCCGATCAGCGCGGCCCCGGAGTAGGTGTTGCCGATGTACGGCGTGACGAGACCGTAGCGCATCTGCGGCTCCGAGAACCCAAGCTGCTTGCCGACCCGCTGCGGGAACTTGCCGTTCGGCTGGTGGAAGACGACGTGGGTGTACTCCTTCGGGGAGGTGCCGGCGGCGTCGAACATCGCCTTCGCGCACTCGGTCACGTGCCGGAAGTACGCGGGCTCGCCGGTGAACCGACCGCTGTGGCTCGGATACCGCTGCCCCTCCCGCCGCCAGAAGTCCGGCGTGTCGGTGGTGTACGACAGGGTCCGGTGGACCCGGCAGATCACCTTCTCCCGCCCGATCACGAACGCCGCGCCGCCGGCGCTCGCCGAGTACTCGAGCGCGTCGCCCGGGGCGCCCTGGGAGGTGTCCGTCCCGATCGCGACGCCGTAGCGGACCATCCCGGCCCCGACCAGGCCCAGGCACGTCTGGATCGCCGCGGTGCCCGCCTTGCAGGCGAACTCGAAGTCGGCGGCCGTCAGGTGGGGCGTCGCTCCGACCGCCTGCGCCACGACGGTCGCCGTCGGCTTGACGGCGTACGGGTGCGACTCCGAGCCGACGTAGACGGCCCCGATCTGCTGGGGGTCGATCCCGCCGCGGGCGAGCGCGGTGCGCAGCGCCTCCGTCGAGATCGTGATCGTGTCCTCGTCCGGCGCCGGCACGCTCTTGCGGACGACGTTCAGGCCCTGGCCCACGCTCTCGCCGTCCGACCCCCACACGCGGCCGATCTCCTTCGGGGTGATCCGGTACCGCGGCACGTAGGCGCCGTAGCTCACGATCCCTGCGTCCATCGTCGTGCGACCTCCTAGAGCTCCTCCAGCCTCTCGAGCACCGCCGGGGCGGCGAGGGAGGTGGTGAGGAGCGGGATGTTCTCGACTTCCGAGAGGCGGATCGCCAGCGGGTCGATCCGGCCGGGGTTGGCGAAGACGACGGCCGCCGGTTTGAGCGGGTGCGCGCGGATCGCGACCATCGGCGACCGGCCGTACTTCACGTTCGCGAAGACGATCGCGCGCTGGGTCGTCCAGCCGTACACCTCGACGAACCGGGCGGCGTCCATCGACAGGATCGCGCGCGGCGCGTCGACGACCGTGAATCCGTGCACGTCCCGCCGCAGGTCGACGCGGCTCACCGCGCGCGCGTCCAACCGGTCGGCGAAGCTCTTCAGCGGCATCGCCACGGCGAACTCGCGCAGCCCCAGGATCCCGTCGGAGTGCTCGCCGGGCGCGCGGGGACCGCCGTAGCGGCCGCCGTGGCGTCCGTCCAGCGCGAGCAGCGCGTCGACGTAGCGCCGGATGAAGCCGGCGCCGGGGCTGGAGCGGCGCTCGCTCTCGTAGTCGCTGATCACGGACGGTACCGTGGTGAGCTCGCGGGCGAGATCGCGCTGCGAGACCTTGAAGTCCTCGCGCCACTTGCGCAGCGTGCGGCCCGGGTGCGGCGAGAGGACGACCTCGCCGGCGATCTTTTCCCGGATCTCCGGTTGCACGGGACCCGACGAGCCGCCCGCGCTATAAATCGCCTCCCTTCGTGTCGTTCCCCCCTTTCGACAGCTGCCGAAGGGCCACCTCGCGGAGGGGAGTGGACCGGGCGAGAAGTTCCGGCGCCGCGGGGGTGGCCCGCGGGCCCTTTGAACTCGCGACCTCTACCTTGCCAAGGTAGCGATCTTCCGCTGATCTACCGGCCCACGTTCCGCGGCGAAGGACCTCGGGCATTAACGGCTTCGCGTGCTCGGGCCGGCCGGCTCCGGCGCGCCGCCGTCCGACGCGAACCCTTATCCTCCGGGGGCCGGTCGGCGGCGCGATGGGCGACGGCGGATCGTCCGGCGAGCCGATCGATGTGCTCGTCCGCAGTTCGCGCGAGCTGCTCCGACCCGAGGAGCTGGTCCGCGAGGTGACGCGGGACATCGTCAAGGACGAGATCCGCAAGCACCTCGAGAAAACGCTCCACGACGACCCGAAGCTGGAGCACGACCTGCGCGAGGCGGTCCGGGCGCTCCTCCAGGCGCGCGCGTCCGAGTACGCCGCGGTCGTCCGCGTCGGCACCGCGACCGCGCGGCTCGGGCTCGCCGCGCTCCCGGCCGAGGTCCGGCGCGAGCTCACGAAGGACCTGGTCGACCTCGTCTCGAAGGAGCTCGGCCAGATCGTCGAGAGGTCGCTGTAACCGATGGCCGCGACGGGGGAGTCGGTCAGGATCTACGAAGTCAAACGGATCGACGTCGAGGGCGCGATCGTCATCGACGGCTTCCCGTCGGTCGGGCTCGTCAGCTCGATCGTCGCGAACTACCTCATCGACACGCTGCAGATGGAGCAGATCGGCATCGTGGAGTCCCCCGCCTTCCCGACGGTCTCGCTCGTCCGCAACGGGATCCCGCAGCATCCGGTCCGGATCTACGCGGGCCGTCCCAAGGCGGACCGCACCGGCAAGGGCGCCGACAAGATCGTCGCCTTCGTCTCCGAGTTCCATCCGGCGCCCGCAGTGATCCCGCCGCTCGCGACCGCGATCCTCGACTGGGTCCAGGAGCAGCGGTGCTCGCTGCTCGTGTCGCCGGAGGGTCTCGTGGTCGAAACGCCGAGCGCGGCGCCGCGGAAGGCGCGCGGCGGCATCGCCGACGTGAAGGTGTTCGGGATCGCGAGCACGCGGAAGGCCCGCGACCTGTACATCGAACCGAACACGATCCCGTTCACGGAGGGGGTTATCACCGGCATCGCCGGGGTGCTCCTGAACGAGGGCCGACGGCGGGGCTTCGACGTGCTGACGTTCCTGGCCGAGGCGCAGGCGGACTATCCGGACGCCCGTGCGGCGGCGAAGGTGATCGAGACGATCAACCGGATCCTGCTCCGGAGCCCGCTCGACCCCGTGCCGCTCTACGCCGAGGCGGAGCGGATCGAGCAGCAGCTGCTCCAGATCCAGCGCCGCGCGGCCGACCGCGCGCGGCCCGAGCCCCCGGGGACCCCGTCCCAGCCGATGTACCGCTGAGCCCGCCCGCCGGGACGCGCGCGAGGAGTTCGCGCACCCCCGTGACGAACCGCCGGACGTCCTCCGGGTCCGTGTACAGGTAGAACGACGCGCGGACGTTCCCCGTCAAGCCGCGGTCGGCGTAGAACGAGTGCACGCAGTGGCGGCCGGAGCGGACGAGCACGCCGTGGCCCTCGTCCAGATAGATCGCCACGTCGTTCGGGTCGAGCCCGTCCAGCGTGAAGGCGAACAAGCTCGGACGCGCCGCCGGGTCGGACGACCCCAGCACGTGAAGGCGCGGCTCGCCCGCCAGGCCCCGGAACGCTTCCCGGCACCGTTCTCGCTGGTGCGCTTCGACCTCGGGCAGCCCTACCCGGCGGAGGTACTCCAAGCCCGCCTCGGCCCCGAGCACGCCCGCGTAGTTCTGCAGCCCGGCCTCGAACCGGTGCGGCGGGGCCCGGAGCGCGTGGTCGGTGAGGGTCGACCACTCGACCGTCTCCCCGCCGACCGACAGCGGCTCCAGGCGCTCGAGCAGCTCGGGCCGGCCCAGCAGCGCCCCGACGCCGTTCGGCCCGAGCATCTTGTGCGCCGACACCGCGTAGGCGTCGACCCCGAGCCGGCCGAGGTCGACCGGGAGGTGCGGCGCCGCCTGGCAACCGTCCGCGAGCACGAGCGCCCCGCGGGCGTGGCTCCGCTCGACGATCTCCCGCAGCGGGAGGGTGCGCCCGTCGAGGTTGGAGGTGTGGAAGAGGCTCACCAGTCGGACGCCCGGCTCGAGCGCGGTCTCGAACGCGTCGCCGTCGAACCCTCCGTCGTCGGGGAGCCGGAGCACGTCGAGACGGATCCCCCGCGTGCGGGCGAGCCGCTGCCAGACGACCAGGTTCGAATTGTGCTCCCGGTCGCTGACCAGGACGCGGTCGCCGCGTTTCCAGTCCAACCCGTGCGCGACGACGTTGATCGCTTCGGTGGCGTTCCGCAGAAAGACGACGTTCTCCGGCGCCCCCGCCCCGAAGAAGCGGGCGAACGTGGCGCGCGCCCCCTCGAACCGCCGTCCGACCTCCTCCGAGAACCGGTGCAGGCTCCGGCCCGCGCAGCCGGGGTAGTCGGTGTAGTACTCCTCCATGGCGGCGAGCACCGGCGCCGGGACGAGCGACATGCACGCCGAGTCGAGGTACGCCGGCGGCCCGTGCTCGCCGGACCGCTGCAACGCCGGGAAGTCGCGGCGGAGGCGCTCGACGTTCATCCGGCCCCGTGCTGCAGACCGACCGCGGCCGCGGCGAGCGCCGCCGCTCCGTACACCATCGCCGCTTCCGGAGGGGCGAACGTTGCGCTGTGGAGGCTCGCGGGCGGTCCCTTTTCCCGGACGCCGAGCCGCAGGAACGTCCCCGGCACCTTCTCGAGGTACCGCGCGAAGTCCTCGGCGCCGAGGAGCGGATGCTCCATCTCGGCGAGCGCCGGCCGGCCGAACTCGACCTCGAGGGCCCGAACGACGGTGAGCGTCGCCTCCCGCGGATTCACCAACGGCGGGTAGCCCCGCCGGTAGGTGATGGCGGCGCGGGCTCCGAGGCTGGCGGCGAGCCCACGGACCCTCCGCCGGAACGCCTCCTCCATCGCATCGCGGGTCGCCGCGCGGACCGTCCGCACCGTCCCCTCGAGCACGACCTCCTCCGGGAGGATGTTGTCGCGCGTGCCCCCGTGGATCGAGCCGACGCTCACGACGACGGGGTCGCACGGGTCGCGCACGCGGCTCGCCAGCGCCTGAACTCCGGTGACGATCTCGCTCGCGACGAACACCGCGTCCGGTCCCTGCTGCGGGGTCGACGCGTGTCCGCCCCGTCCGTGCACCGTGATGCGGAAGAAGTCGGCGGCGGCCATGAACGGCCCGACCCCCCATCCGAACGTGCCGAGCGGCAGGCTAGGGTCGACATGCTGCCCGACGACGAAACGGACCTTCGGGTCGTCGAGGCATCCCTGTTCGATCATCGGGAGGGCGCCCCCGCGGGCCCCTTCCTCCTCGGACGGCTGGAACAGCAGCTTGACCGGGCCTCCCAAGGCCGCCGGATTCCGGGCCAGGATCGTCGCGGCGCCGAGGAGGGACGCCATGTGGACGTCGTGGCCGCAGGCGTGCATCGTGCCCGGGCGTCGCGAGCGGAACGGAAGATCCGTCTTCTCGGACACCGGGAGCGCATCCATGTCGGCCCGGAGCGCGACGACCGGGCCCGCGGCGTGCGCGTTCAGGACTCCGGTGACACCGTGGACGCCGTTCCGGTAGGTCGTCGTCGGGATCCCCAATTCCGCGAGGGCCGCCAGCAGCTTGTCGCGGGTCTTCGTCTCTTGCCCGGAGAGTTCCGGCTCCTGATGGATCGCGGAGCGCCACGCGCGCATCGCGGGCAGCGCCGCGCGGGCGGCGCGGGTCCACGCGACGACCGGCCTCGACACTCTCCGTCGAGTCGGCGGGGCACTATAACTCGCGCGGCGCGAGACGCCGCTCGTTCCGCCGGCCCGGGTGCGGCGGGCCGAGCAGGAACTTCCGGACCCGTTCGGGGGTGCCGAATCCGGTGAGCTCCGCGACGTCGGACCCGCTCGGTGCGGGCCGGCGGAAACGGTTGAACCACACCGGCCGTATCCCGGCGCCGAGCGCTCCGACGACGTCGTTCTCCCACGAGTCGCCGAGCATGGTCGTCGACGCCCGGGGCGCCCCCGCGACGTCGAGCGCTTCCTCGAAGATGCGGCGATCGGGCTTGGCAATGCCCGTCCTCCCGGACGTCACGAGGCCCGCGACCCAGGGTTCCAGGCCGAGTCGGCGCAGCTTGTCGGACTGTTCGTCCTCCGGACCGTTGCTGACGACCACGACCGTGGCCGCTCCCCGGAGTCCGCGGAGCGCGGCTACGGCCCCCGGGACCGCTCTTCGATGGCGTTCGTAGGCGGCTCGATAGCTCCGGGCGAGCTCGGAGCGTCGGGCGGGATCGAGCGGCTCCCCGCAGAGCTCTCCCAGCCTACCCCAGCGGGCGCTCCGCGACGCTTCGACCGTGATCGTTCCGGCTCGGATCGCCGGCTGGTCCGACTCCAGGGCCTCGAGGTACGTGCGCAGGACCTCGGAGGGCGACTTGCGGCGCAGCCACGCTTCGCGCCGCCGCACGCTGGCGAGCGCCGCGCGGCTGGCGTAGGTGTGGTCGAAGAGCGTGTCGTCCAGGTCGACGAGCACCGCCCGGTTCCCTCGCCCCGAACCTACCACGTCCCCGAAGCCGACCGAGCTCCCATCACGGTTGCGACGGGGCGCCGTCCGAGCCCGCGGGTCCCCCGCAGCTCCGTCGGGTTCGCGCTCCTTCTCCGAGGCCGCCGATGTGTTGTGCTTTTATAGTAGAGATTACTTATCGAAACGAACGCGACGAGGCGCCGGCTCGCCGGTGGCCGCGTCGTTCAAGGTAAGAGAGCATGGCGAAGATCCTGGGAATCGACCTCGGAACGAGCAACTCGGCCGCGGCGCTGCTGGAAGGCGGCCGCCCGCAGATCATCCCGAGCGCGGAGGGGACGACCGTCGGCGGAGGCAAGGCGTTCCCGTCGTACGTGGCGTTCACGAAGGACGGCCAGCTGATCGTCGGCGAACCGGCGCGCCGTCAGGCGATCTCCAACCCCGAGGGGACGGTCACGGCGTTCAAGCGGAAGATGGGGACCGACTACAAGTACACGCTCTACGGGAAGTCGTACACGCCCCAGCAGCTGTCGGCGTTCCTCCTCCAGAAGATCAAGCGGGACGCGGAGGCGTTCCTCGGCGAGAAGGTCGAGAAGGCCGTCATCACCGTGCCCGCCTACTTCAACGACAACCAGCGCCAGGCGACGAAGGACGCCGGGGCGATCGCCGGCCTCGAGGTCGTCCGCATCATCAACGAGCC
>JASHXN010000116.1 GCA_030043505.1 Thermoplasmata archaeon | reverse complement strand
CGCACTCCGTCGCGCCGCCGAAAGTGACCGCCGGTCAGCGTCGACCCAGGCCGCCTTGTACATCGAGTACGGCCTAGGGCTCCGCAAGCCGCGGCCCCAGTGACCCCCGCCCTGTGACCAGGGTGGAAGCTGGCTTGCACCCGGGCCGCTAGGCTCGAGACCACCCTGTGCATTGCACGGACGCCCTCGCCCCGCTTGGACCCGGGGGCCCTGCATTCGCGGCGATGAGTGCCCCGGCCGACAGAATCTGGGAAGGTTCTCGGACGAAGCCTATGACCTCAGATTGCCCTACCCGCGCTGCGGAGGTTCACGTGCGAGGAGGCAGGGCGGACGGCGCGGCGTCGTCGGATAAGGTCCGGACCGCCGTGCTTCCCTCCCGGCGATCGAACCAATCAGGCCTATGAGTCGGGGAAGAGTGGGACGCGTCCGGTGGATAGCGTCTCCCGGATTTTCTGGTGGCTGTTCGGGAGCAGCGCGGGAGCCCGCACCCGAGGCCGCCTGATGGTCGCGATCAAATCCGAGCCCCGCAATGCCCAGCAGCTAGCGCGCGAGCTGGGCGTGGATTACACCACCATCCGACACCATCTGCGCGTCCTGCTCGAAAATCACCTCGTGGAGTCGTCCGGTCCCGGCTACGGACAGGTTTACTCGGTGGCGCCGCACGTCGAGGCGCGCTGGGAGGAGTTGGAGAGGGTTGTCGCCCGCCACCGTCGGTAACCTCGACGGCACGGGTCCTGCTCCCCCCGGGCCCCCGGCCGGGGTCGACCGAGGCCGGGTCGGTTGGGTGTTCGCCGTAGTCGCCTGCGGCGCCCTCGTCGGGCTCTTGCTCTGGTTCCTGCACCCGTTCCCCCGCGGCGGACGGATGCTCCCGCCGGCCGGCCGTCCGGAGTTCACGGACCTGGCGGGCATTGCGGGGGTCTTCTCGATGGTGGACCTCGCGATGCTCCTGGCGCTGATCCTGGTCTACGTCCGGACCTACCGCGACACGAAAGCCCGGTTCGCCCTGGGCCTCGTGCTCTTTTTGCTCGCACTGACGGTCCAGTCGGTCACCGCGTCGTTGCCAGTCCTCGCGGTATTCGGTTTCGGACCGGGGGCGCTCGGAGGCTTCTTCCTCGTCTCCGCGGTGTTCGAGTCGCTGGCGCTCGCGATTTTCCTCTACCTGAGTCTCGAGTAAGCCGTACGGGACCCCACGAGGTATCGAGGTCGCCGCTCGAACCTTACTCGTCGTCGTCGTCGGGTTCCGGCTCGGGCTCCGCGACCGGCGCGTGGTCCGCGACCCACTTCAAGGTCCCTTTCTTGATACGGAACTCCTTCTCGCAGCTGGCGGCGACCGTCGGGTCGTGCGTGACGACGACGATCGTCGCCCCGAACTTCTCGCGGACCTGCTGCAGCAACTGCAGCACCGACCGGCGGGAACGCTGGTCGAGGTTCCCGGTCGGTTCGTCGGCGAGGATGAGCGGCGGGTCGTTCGCGAACGCCCGGGCGATCGCCACGCGCTGCTGCTCCCCTCCGCTCAGCCGGGCGGGGCGGTGGCGGGCCCGCTCGGACATTCCCACGCTGGCGAGCAGCTTCTCGGCGCGCTCGACCCGCGCCCCGGGGGCGCGCTCAAGCGTTTCCATCGGCAACTCGACGTTCTCCAGGGCCGTGAGGTCGGGCAGCAGGTTGAACGTCTGAAAGACGAAGCCGACCTTGGCCGCACGGTACTGGCTGAGCTCGAACTCCGACATCGTCCCGAGGTCCGCCCCGTCGACGATGACCTGCCCGCCGCTCGGCACGTCCATCCCGCCCAGCAGGTTCAGGAGCGTCGTCTTGCCGCTGCCGCTGTCGCCCCGGATGGCGACGCTGACGCCCCGGCGGAGGTGGACGGTTGCCTCCTTCAGCGCCACGACCGCCGCCGCCTTCCCGTGCGGTGGGTACTCCTTGCTCGCCTTCTCGAGCGAGATCAGGTAGTCGTCCCGTTCACTCATGGCGGAGCGCCTCCGCGGGCTTCAGCCGAAGGGCGCGGACCATCGGGTAGAGCGATCCGGCCAGGCCGAACCCCACCGTCACCACGACCCCGAGCACCAATTCGGTGGGCGTGATCGCGAAGGAGAGGGTCCCGACGAAACCGCCGGCGAACCGTCCGGCGCCCGGTCCGCGGCCCCCAGGACCGGACCCGGCGATCAGCTCGGCGACGGTCGGTCCGAGCCACACGGACGCGAGCAGGCCGATCGGCAGGCCGAACAAGGCGAGCAGGAGGCCCTCCAGCGAGAGCTGGCGCACGATCGTGCCGTTCGGGAAGCCGAACGCCTTCAGCAACCCGATCTCCTTGGTCCGCCGCGACATCACGAGGCCCGTGGTGATCACCATCACGGCGCCCCCGACCCCCAGGGCCGCGTACGCCTCGAACTGGGTGCTCGACAGGATCGTGTTCAAGGCGTTCCCGAACCCCCCGCCGAGCTGCCCTCCCGGCGTCACGTCGTAGGCGGAGCCGATCGCCGAACGGATGTTCGCCGCGACCGTGTCGACCGACGCGCCGGAGCGGACGACGACGTAGAGCAGGTTCGGTCCGGGGGCGTCGAACGCCGTGGCGGCGAACGGGTACGGAAGGATCACGCTCTCGTCCGAGAAGCTCGCGCCGGTCGTGAAGACCCCGACGACGCCGGCGGACGTGCCGTTCACGGAGATCGTGCTGCCGACGGACAGATCGTGGTCGGAAGCGAAGGAGCTCCCGACGACCGCGTTCGAGGTGTTCTCGTCGGCCGGATCGAGCATCCGCCCGCTCGTGACGGTCAAGCCGGTCGACCCCACCAGTCCCCCGAAGAGCGTGATGTTCGATCCGGTGTCGATCCCCTCGTACAGGGTGAAGTTGGACGGGGGACCGCTGCCCGATCCTAAGTCGGGAAGATGCAGCAGGATCCGCTGGGCCGAGGCGACGCCGCTGACGCCCCGGACGGTCTTGACGATGCTCGAATTGACGTACGTCGAGAGCGAGAAGCCGGAGCCGGCACGTTGGACGATGATCACGTCCTTGAGCGCGGACCGGACCTCCGCCACCCGGGCACTGATCGTCGAGTCGATCTGCGTCAGGATCAGGAACAGGGCGAGCGCGATCCCGACCATGGCGACCACGGCGATGGTCCGGGCCCGGCCCCGCGCGACGTTCCGGAAGGCTCTCGAGGTGACCGGCATCCCGCTTCCGCACCGGCCGGCGGTTCTTACTCTTCTTCCGAAATCGTTCCCAAATCGGGTCCCGGAGTCGGCGGCCGAGCGCTCAGCCGTCGGCCGACCGGACGGATCTACCGGTCGGAGGCCGGCGGAAGCTCGCCTTCACCCTCGGTCGGCTCGCCAGGGTCGTCTGCGTCGGCCCGGGAGCTGTCGGCGTCCTCCTCCCCGTCGCCGCCCGAGTTCCGGGCAGCGCGCCGTCGCAGCACCAGGGCCACGGCCCCACTCACCACGACGACGATCCCGCCCA
>JASHXN010000115.1 GCA_030043505.1 Thermoplasmata archaeon | reverse complement strand
GGCGGCGGCGCGGCGGGGACCTTGGCGCCAGGGATCGGGCGGTAGACAAGGTTGACGGCGCCGGTGCCGAGCGTGATCGGCTGCCCGACGATGATGTTCTCGGCGACCCCCTTCAATTCGTCGACCTCGCCGGTGATCGCGGCGCGGAGCAGGTGGGCGGCGGTGATCTCGAAGGCGGCGCGCGCCAGCACGCTCGTCTTCTTGCCGGAGATCCCGTGCCGGCCGATCGCGCGGATGTCCCCCTCGTTCGTCATCACGTCGGCGACGAGCATCAAATGGCGGATGTCGACCCCGAGCCCCTGCTCGGCGAGCGTCCGGTTCGCCTCCTGGATGAGCGCGGCCCGGGCCGCCTCGACGCCGTAGACGCGGTACACCTCGAAGATCGAGTTCGTGGTCGTCCGGACGCCGTCGACGCCGGCGATGCCCAGGGCGCCGTCCAGGTTCGAGCCCTCCGTGTAGATCACGTACTCGTCCTTCTCCTTGCGGATGAGCGCGCGGCGGATGCCGCTCACGCCCTTGATGCGGATCCCCTTCGCCTCCTCGCTGGCGAGCAGGAGCTTCTTGTACGGCATCTCCTCGACCAGCTCCTCGCGACGGGTCTTGGAGCCGCCCTGCGCCGCCTCCTTGAGGTGGATCTCGAACGTGCGGGTCTCGCCGCCGCCGCTGCCGGGGCGGATCTCGAACAGCCGCGGGTCGAGCCCCTCCTGCAGCGCCGCTTCGATGTCGGCGCGCTTCACGCCGCGCGCCTCCAGCAGCGCGGCCTGGGGGCTGACGACGACCTTCAACTCCTCGACGACCGTCCCGACCGAGGCGACGTCCGGGATCGTCGTCACCTCGACCTGCAGGCCAATCTTCTGGACCGCGGCGCGGTCGTTGCGCAGCTTCGGGTCGACGTGGATCGTCATCATCGGCGTCGACGGGACGCGCCGGGCGTCGACGAGCTCGATGAGGCGCGGGAGGCCGAGCGTGACGTTCATCTCGGCGACGCCGGCGTAGTGGAACGTCCGCAGCGTCATCTGCGTGCCGGGCTCGCCGATCGACTGCGCCGCCAGGATGCCGACCGACTCGTGCGCGTCGACCTCGGCGCGGCCGAACCGGCGGGCGACCTCCTTCACCGCCTTCGTCGCTTCGGCGGGGGTGAGGCGCAGGTTGTTGAGCTTCTCCTTCAGCTCCGCGACGAGCGACGGCGGGAGGTCGCGGCCGATCTCGGCGCGGCCGATCTCCCGGATGCGGCTGGCCAGATCCTTGGTCGCCGGCTTCTTCGGATCCGTCATAGCGTGATCACTCGCCTCCGAACTCGGGGCCTTCCTCGGGGGCGCCGAACTCCTCGGCCTCCTCCTCCTCGGCCTCCTCTTCGAGCTGGGCCTCCGCCTGGAGGTCCATCTCTTCCTCGGTCACGGACGGAGCGCCGCCCGGGCCGTCCGTCTTCTTCTCGCCGATAGCGCGGACCCGGCGGCCCAGCACCTGGGCGATCACCTCGTCGACGGCGACCGGCTGGCCCTGGAACGAGCGGGTCGGGTCGACCCCGTCCTCGCCGTAGCGGTACTCGATGACGGTCCCTGCGGTGTTGCGCACGGTCCCGTCCTCGGCGACCTTCAGATCCTCGAGCGCGTTGATCAGCCGCCGCTGCATGTAGCCGGACCGGCTCGTCCGGACGGCGGTGTCGACCAGCGACTCGCGGCCGCCCATCGAGTGGAAGAAGTACTCCGTCGGCGACAGCCCGCGCTTGTAGCTCGAGCTGACGAATCCCCGCGCGTCGGCGCCCAGGTCCTTCCGCTCGAAGTGGGGCAGCGTCCGGCCGACATAGCCGCGGAGCAGGCGCTCGCCCCGGACCGACTGCTGACCGACGGCGCCGGCCATCTGCGTCAGGTTGAGCATCGAGCCGCGCGCGCCGGATTTCGCCAGGATCACGGCGGGATTCTCCATCCCGAGGTACCGGCCCGCGATGTCACCCGCCGAGTCGCGCGCCTGGCCGAGCTCGCGGCGCACCATCACCTCGAGCGTCTCCTCGAGCGAGCGACCGGGCATCTGCTCCAGCTCCCCTTCGCGGTACTGGTCGACGAGCTCGGTGACCCGGACCCGCGCGCTGCTGAGCGCGTGGTCGATCTCCTTCTGCGCCCCTTCCGGGACGTCCTCGTCGTCGATCCCCGTGGAGAGGCCCTTGAGCGCGATCGCGGTGATCGCGAGGCGACTCATCTCGTCCAGGAACTGGCGGGCGCGCGGCATGCCGTTGTTCCGCGCGATGGCGTCCAGGATCGCCCCCTTCTCGTAGGCGATCGCCTTCTTGTCGATCGCGCCGGCCTTCAGGACGCCGTTCTCGATCACGACGTAGGCGTCGTGCTTGCAGGCGAGCGGCGCGCAGTCGCACCGCGCCCAGATGTTCGAGCGGAACTCGAGGGTGAGGTCGCTCGGCAGCGTGAGGCCGAAGAGCTGCTTGCCGCTCCAGAACGGCTCGCCGTGCCGGTCCTTCCCCGCCGGCGGCGGGATCGGGTAGGCGAGCTTGGAGAGCAGGTAGGTGACCTCGCTCTTCGTGAACGGCGGGTTCTGGTACGTCAGGAGGAAGGCGGCGGTGATGTGGTCGTGGAGCATCCCGATGATCGGGCCGCCGTACCGCGGGGAGAGGATGTGCTCCTCGACCTTCATCAGGACCTTCGCTTCGGCCCGGGCCTCCTGGCTCTGGAGGACGTGGAGATTCATCTCGTCGCCGTCGAAATCCGCGTTGTAGGGCGGGCAGTCGCAGAGGTTGAAGCGGAACGTCTTGTGCGGCAGGATGCGCACGAAGTGCGCCATCATGCTCATCCGGTGCAGGCTCGGCTGCCGGTTGAACAGGACGATGTCGCCGTCGACGAGCTGGCGCTCGACGATCGAGCCGGGGGTGACCAGCTCGGCGCAGGCGTCGGCGTTCTTCTCCATCACCTTGATCCGCTGGCCGTCCTCGCGCACGAGGTAGTTGACGCCGCACCGGTACCGCCCCTCGGCGTCGGGGGTCGGGGCGGGGCCGCGGCGGACGAGCTCCTTCGCGATCTCGGCGTTGTGCGCCGTCACCTCGAGCGGGACGGTGAGCCCGCGGGCGATCTCGATCGGGACGCCGACCTCGTTGATCGACAGCAGCGGGTCCGGAGAGATCACGGTGCGCGCCGAGAAGTTGACGCGCTTACCGGAGAGGTTGGAGCGGAACCGGCCGTCCTTCCCCTTCAGGCGCTGGGCGAGCGTCTTCAGCGGGCGGCCGGAGCGGTGCCGCGCCGGCGGAATGCCGCTCGTCTGGTTGTCGAAGTACGTCGTGACGTGGTACTGCAGCAGCTCCCAGAGGTCCTCGACGACCAGCTGCGGGGCGCCCATGTCGCGGTTCTCGCGCAGGCGCTGGTTGATCCGGAGCACGTCGACCAGCTTGTGGGTGAGGTCGTCCTCGCTCCGCTCCCCGCTCTCGAGCGTGATCGAGGGACGGACCTGGACCGGCGGGACGGGGAGCACGGTGAGGACCATCCACTCCGGGCGCCCGAACCGCGGGTTGAGCCCCATCTCCCGCACGTCCTCGTCCGGGACGCGTTCGAGCCGCGCGCGGACCTCCTTCGGAGTGATCTTGTGGGCGTCCTCGCGGAACGTCGTCGGCTTGTCGAGCACGATCTTGTGCTGCAC
>JASHXN010000114.1 GCA_030043505.1 Thermoplasmata archaeon | reverse complement strand
CTCGCGGTTCGCGGCCGATCCCCCCGACCGTCGCGGTGACGATCGCCGGCCGGCACGTCGAGCTCTCCACGAAAGGCGACGCGCGGGCGGCCGCCCAGGCTCTGTACGAGGAGTCGAAGCGGCTCGCCCTCAAACGGGACGGAGCGGCCGAAGCCCTGGCCGATACCGAACGGAAGCTGGCGGCCCATGACGCCGCTCCGTCCGCTCCCGCGGCGCGCCCCACCCGGGCCCCGGCGGCGCGCGCGCGGAACCCTCACTGGTTCGAGAAGTTCCGCTGGTTCGTCAGCTCCGAAGGGACGCTGATCCTCGGAGGCCGGGACGCGCCGTCGAACGACCTGCTCGTCCGGCGCCACCTGAAGGACGGGGACGCCTACGTCCACGCCGACCTGCACGGCGCGGCGAGCGTGGTCGTGAAGCGCCCGAGTCCGGCCGGGGAGATCGGCGAGAGCACGCTGCGCGAGGCGGCGCAGTGGGCGGTCGCGTTCTCGAAGGCGTGGCGCGCCGGCCTCGCGTCGGCGACCGCCTTCTGGGCGACGCCCGACCAGGTCTCCAAGGGCGCTTCCAGCGGCGAGTTCGTTCCTCGCGGCGCGTGGATCATACGGGGGACGAAGCACTTCGTAGCGGACGCGCCGCTCGAGCTCGCCGTCGGGGTCGTGCGCTACGAGGACGACGAACTGCTCTCGGTCGCGCCGCCGGCGGCGATCCGGGCCCGCGGGGCGGCCCGATTCCTTCTGACGCCGGGGGACGAGCGGCTCCGCGACGCGGCGGAGAAGGAGCTCGCCGCGGGCCTGGACGTGCCGCGCGCGCGCCTCCAGGGGCTCCTGCCGGCCGGGGGCCTCACGATCCGCCGCGCGTAGACGACCGAGACCTCGTCGGCCGGGAAGGCGTCGCCGGGCCGTCGCCACGTCTGCTGGCGGGCGCGCAGCGCCGTGATCGCGACCATGCCGCGGGCGAGGCGGAGCGCCGCCCCGACCTCCAGCCGCGTACCGGGAGGCGTCTCGGCGTATTCGGTGTGGGAACGAGCCCCCTCCACGACCGCCACGCGCACGCGCGGGGGCCCGGGCGTCGCCAACCACGCGGTACGGACCTCGTGCGCCGGCGCGACCTCGAGCACACGGCCGTCGTGAAGGTCGAGGCGGCGGACGAGCGCGCCCGGCGGTCCGCCGGGGATCGGCTCGCCGACGCGGAGGAGCGCCGTGGCCGGCAGCTCGGCGCTGCGGTGGGCGGTGGCGGGACCGGCCGAGACGATCAGCTCGACGCGCGCCTGGCGCGGTCGGGCCGAGACGAACGGGTGCGTCCACCGGCAGACGCGGCACCGCGCGACCCCGGCGACGGCCCGTCGGCCCCCGCCGCCGTCGACCCGGAGGAGGCGGTGGAGCGTCTCCTCGCCGCACGTTTCGCAGAACAGCCGTGCCGTGCCGAGCGGCCCCCGGGGAGGGGCGGCGGGGTCGGTGTCGTCCATCGCCCGCCGCTCAGACCGGGAGGTCCCGGCCGATGGGGCTGCCCGAATTTGAATCGGGGTCCCGGGCTCCCAAAGCCCGAAGGATGGACCAGTAGAGCGGGCGCAGGACCGGCCTGCCGCCCGAAGCTACCCCACAGCCCCGCATCGGGACCTACACCGCGTCGACGCGCTTCAGCGTTCGGCCGATCCGGCACTCTGCCGGGGCGTCGTCGATCGACGCGATGCGGTACCGCTGCTTGGCGGGCAACGATGGGCCGGCGCAGATCGACCAGTTCGGGCAGTCCAGGCGTTTGCACGGGTACCGTCCGACCTCCACGTGGCTCCCGACCACCGCGCTCCGGGCGTCGACGACGAGCGGGCGGGGGACCGGCTTCACCTCCACGACGTGCGCGTCGGTCTCCTGCAGCGCGCACGGGTGCGTGATGCTCCGGACGCTCGTGACCGCGTAGCGGTGGCCGGGTTCGAGCGTCAGGCAGGCGTGCCGGTACGGGCAGGTGCGGCAGACCGGCGCGCCGCCTTGGTAGACGAACTCGAAGCCGGGCTGCGCCTCCGGGATCGCCAGGAGCGTGATCTCCGGCATCTAGCTCACCACCCCGGTGACGGTCGCGAGACGCTCGGCGGCGTCGCGCGCGAGGCCGTTGTCGCCGAGGATCGTGTAGCGGTCGGGCCGGATCGTGTGCGCGAGGGTGAGGGCTCGGACGACCTCCTCGTTCGTCACGCCGAGCTCCTGGGCGGTCGTCGGCGCTCCCACGGTTAGCAACGCCTTCTTCACCCGCTGCCAGTCGCCCCCGTGCAAGTACATCATCATGATGGCGCCGACGCCGCACTGCTCGCCGTGCAGGCTCGGTCGGCTCGAGACCCGGTCGAGGGCGTGCGAGAACAAGTGCTCGCTGCCGGAGCACGGGCGGGAGGAGCCGGCGACGCTCATCGCGATCCCGGCGACGAGGATCGGTCGGATCGCGACCCAGACCGACTCCTCCAGGTTCGGCTTGATCGACGCGGCGTGGTCGATGATCTCCTGGGCCGCGTACTCGCTCAGGTTCGCCGCCGTGCTGGAGAACTCCTCGCTGCGGAGGCGCACGGCGAGGCGCCAGTCGAGGATCGCGGTGACGTTGGAGATCACGTCCGCGCACCCGCTGGCGAGCAGGCGGTACGGCGCCTGGACGATCAACGCCGTATCGGCGATGACGCCCATCGGCACCGCTCCCGGCGTGCTGGTGACGTTCTCGGAGTCGTGCAAGGACGCGCGCGGCGAGGAGATGCCGTCGTGCGCGGCGGAGGTCGGCACGCTCACGAACGGGATCCCGAGGCGCGCCGCCACGACCTTCGTGATGTCGATCTTGCTGCCGCCGCCGACCCCCATGAGGAACCGGGCGCCGTCGGCCCGCGCTTCCGCCGCGACCCGGTCGACCTCGGCGACGGTCGCTTCCCGCGCGATAATCGTGCGCACCCGGAACCCGTTCGCGTTCAGGATCTCGGTCGCGCGGTTCCCCGCGAGCTCGGCCGTCTTCGGCCCCGTGACGACCGCCCCGGAGGAGGCGAACCCGAACTGCTGGCACGTCGTCGCGAGCTCGTCCAGGACACCGTGGCCGACGAGGACGCTGCGGGGGAAGACCATCCCCTTCGCCTTGCCGAACGGGAAGTCGCTGCCGATGGCGCGGTCCGGACGCTCCAGGCGAGCCTCCACCATGCCCCCGAGACGGCGGACGGGGGCCGGGGCCTCTTTAGCCTATCCGTCAGGCGTTCTCGTCAGCGGCCGGGGACGTCGCCCCAGAGCACCTTGTGCTCTTGCAGCAGGACCCGGACGTCGAGCCGGTCGTGGAGGACCCAGTCCGCGAGGCGGCCCGCGTCGCTCCCCCACACCGGCTGGAAGTCGAGCGCGGCGGGCCCGCGGTACTTCGTCACGACCCGGCGCGCGTAGACGTAATCGCGACGGTCGCCGATCACGAACTTCACCGTGTCCTCCGCGGTGAGCAGCGGGAGGTTCTCCCACCGATTCTTCGCGGTCATCTTGGAGGACGGACACTTCACGTCGACGCTGAGGTGGACGCCCGCGAGCCCGACGTACGGACCGACGTCCAGCGAGCCGCCGGTCTCGATGACCGTCGCGTAGCCGCGCTCGCTGAGCGCGCGCACGAGGTCGAGCGACGCGCGCTGGAGCAGCGGTTCGCCTCCGGTGAGGCAGACGTTCCGCGTCCGGTGCCGGCGGACCTCCGCGAGCAGGGAGGGGATCGAACGCTCCTTGCCGGGTCCGAACGAGTAGGTCGTGTCGCACCAGGCGCAGCGCAGGTTGCACCGCGCGGTGCGCACGAACGAGGTCCGGACGCCCGTCAGGAGCCCCTCCCCCTGGATGGAGTGGAACACCTCGATGATCCGCATCGCCGTCGGAGGCGCGGCGCGGCGTAAAGCGCTCGCTCCCCGGCGTCCTGGACCGCGTGTCCCTCAAATACCGCGCCGGGTCGTGGCCCCGCCGTGGAGCCCCGGGACGCGTCGCGCTGGCAGGAGGCGTGGCGAGCCGCCGGCCTCGCCACGGGGCAGCGGGTCGGCGGCCGACGCAAATACTACGCGCTGAACGCCTACCCCGGTCCGAGCGGCTTCCTCCACGCGGGCCACCTGCGCGGCTACGCGATCCTCGACACGCTCGCCCGGTACCATCGGATGCTCGGCGAGCAGGTCCTGCTGCCGTTCGGGATCCACGCGTCGGGCATCCCGGCCGTCGCCTGGGCGCAGAAGGTCCGGGACGCCGACCCCACGGTGCTGGGTCAGCTGGAGGACGCCGGCGTGAGCGCGGAGGAGCGCCGTCGGCTCGAGGAGCCCGAGGAGGTCGTCCGGTTCTTCTCGAAGAACTATCTCTCGGTGCTGGAACGGTTCGGCGTGCTCCTCGACCGCTCGACCGTCGTCAGTACGATCGACGACGACTATCGCGCGTTCATCCGGTGGCAGTTCCGGACCTTGGCGCGCCGAGGAGCCCTCACGCAGGGGACCCACTACGGCTCGGTCTGCCCCGTCTGCGGCCCCGTCGCCGTCGACCGTGCCGAGACGGACCTCTCCCAAGGCGGCGGAGCGGAGGTCGTCGCGTTCACCACCGTTCCGTTCCCGTTGGACGACGGGCGGATCCTGCTGGCGGCGACCCTCCGGCCGGAGACCGTCTACGGCGTGACGAACCTCTGGGTCGCGCCGAACGGCGAGCTCGCCGCCTGGCACCACGGCGACCGGACGTACCTCGCTACCCCGACCGCCGTCGAACGCCTCGTCGAGCAGCACGGGGGCCGCGTCGGCCACCGCGAGCCGGTCGCCGCGATCGTGGGGCGCGAGGTCACGGTGCCCCGGGCCGGGAACCGGGTCCCGATCCTCGCCAGCCGCGTGGTCGATCCGGCGATCGGCACGGGCGTCGTGATGAGCGTGCCCGCGCATGCTCCGGCGGACGCGGCAGCGCTGCGCGAGGAAGCGGAGTCGACCCGGAGCCGGTTGGAGCCGCCTCGGATCCTGCTCGAAGTGAGCCCCGCCGCCGGCGGGTCGGAGGCGGAGCTGCTCACCGGGCACGGTACACCGGCCGAGAGAGCGCTGAACGCCGTCGGGGCTCAAGGGCTGCACGACCGGGCGAAGGTCGACGAGGCGACCGAGCGGCTCTACCGGCTCGAGTTCCTCCGGGGCCGCATGACCGTGCCCGAGCTCGCCGGGGTCAGCGTCCGAGAGGCGCGCGAGCGGGTCGCCGCGGAATTGGAGCGGACGGCTACGAGCTTCTCGCTGCGAGAGTTCTCCGAACCGGTCGTTTGCCGGAACGGGCACGCGGTCGTCATCCGGCGGCTCACCGACCAGTGGTTCCTCCGGTACTCCGACCCCGCGTGGAAGGCCGAGACGCGGGAGCAACTCGCGCGGACCGCTATCGTACCCGAGGAGTACGGTCGGGAGCTACCGGGCGTGCTCGACTGGTTCGAGGACCGACCGTGCACCCGGAAAGGTCGCTGGCTCGGTTCGCCGTTCCCGCTCGACCCCGCGTGGACGATCGAGCCGATCGCCGACTCGACGTTCTACATGGCCTACTTCGTCGTGCGCCGCTTCGTCGCCACCGGGCGCCTCGCGACCGGCCAGCTCACGGACGCGTTCTTCGACCGGGTCTTCCTCGGGGAAGGAGACGGGGAGCCGTCGGTCGACCGGGGGCTCCAGGACGAGGTCCGCGCGGAGTTCCTGTACTGGTATCCGCTCGACCTGAACGTCGGGGGCAAGGAGCACCGTCGGGTGCACTTCCCGATCTTCCTCTTCACCCACGCCAAGCTGCTTCCGCCCGCGCTGCGCCCGTTGGGCGTCCTGGCGCACGGCTGGATCACCGGACCCCACGGCCAGAAGATCTCCAAGAAGGAGCTCAAGAAGAAGGGCGGGCCGATCCCGACCATCGACGTCGCTTTCGAGGAGTGGGGTCCCGACCCCCTGCGGCTGTACTACCTTCTGGCGACCTCGACCGGGCAGGACATCGAGTTCGACGGAACGCTGGTGGACACCGCCGCCGACCGGCTCCGCGAGGTCGAACGCATGGTGCGCGACGCCCGCGGAGCGGGGGA